>NZ_JBHTBJ010000011.1:0-226689 GCF_042664765.1 Paractinoplanes rhizophilus
CGGCCGCGCCGTCGGCGACCTCGGCGGTGACCACGCACAGGGCCAGTTTCTCCGACGGGATGAGGGCGGCGCCGTCGTCGATCAGTGCGCGAACCGGTGTGATCCCGGTGGTGCCGATGATCTCGGCCGAGCACGCACACGCTGCGCCCGTCGAAGGGGTAGGCCGTCAGCTGGTCGGTGATGAACGCGGTCACCGCCTCCGGGCCGAGGACGGTCGAGGTGTCGCCGGGCCGGGCGGGAGTTCACCGATGGACATCACCAGCCCAGCTTTCGTCGACCGGCGGAGTTTGGCAAGCCGGTCATTTCGCCCAGACTTTAGTTGACGAACGGTCGTGCCTGCCGGCGGGCCGCGTGCTCCAGGACGGGTACGTCGATGGCGAACAGCGGCTCCGGGAGCCGGTCGAGGGGGAACCAGCCCAGCTCGCTCGCTTCGCCGTCCGGGATCGCGGTGCGGCCGAGCGGCGAGCCGAGAAATATCGCACCGACGCAGTGCACCACGCGGCCGTCCGGATAGCGGTGGATCTGCGTGGCGGGGTCGCTGTAGATGCCGAGCAGGCCTCGCAGGTCGATGTCCCAGCCGGTTTCCTCCCGGCATTCGCGCCGAGCCGCCTGCTCCCAGGTCTCCCCGACTTCCACCCCGCCGCCCGGCAGGCCCCAGGTGCCTTCGCCGCGGCGGCGCATCAAAAGCACACGATCCTCATCGTCGAGAACGACGACGCCGCAACACACTCGAAGCTCCATCCGCTCACTCCGTTTCGAGGCCGGTCACGGCCGGGTCGGCGGCGGGTTCGGCGAAGCGGAGGCGGTAGACGGCGGGCATGGACATGCGTTGCCAGAATGCCCAATCCACCGGGGCGCCGAAGCCGGACAGGGCGCGCGCGATGAACGTGCCGTGGCCGGCGACGAGCACGACCTGTCCGCGATGTGCACCGGCCAGTTCCCGCAGCGCCGCACTGGCTCGGGCGGTGAGCTTGTCCAGGCTCTCGCCGTCCGGCCGGGCACGTGCGGGGTCGGCCCAGCTCTCCGCGTAGTGCGATATCCAGTCATCGGTGTACGGCAGGCCGTCGTCCCATTCGCGCAAGTCCCATCGGGTACGGACGGGAAGACCCAGCGCGTTCGCCACCGGCCGGACAGTCTGGATCGCTCGCCGGTAGGGGCTGGACCACACCGCCGCGGGGCGTGGCGCGATCAGCGTGTCCACCCAGGCGCGCGCCTGTCGCAGTCCGTCGCGGGTCAGTGGCCGGGTGAGCTGGCCGGGGCCGTCCGCGGTCGGCGGAACGGACGCCGCGTGACGAACCAGGATGACCTCGGTGTGCAAGGGCGAACCTCCATGGCCGGGTCAGTCGACGCGGCCCCACAGATCGTACGGATTGGCGCCCGGCCGGAAGCCGAACGCCTCGGCCATCTGCGCCGCCTCGGCGAACCCGTCGGCGACGTACGGCGGCAGGTGGGCGTCGCTGCCGAAGGTCACCGCGTCGCCGCCCTCCTCGTGCCACCAGGCCAGGATGGTCGCGTGCAGCGGCACGCGGGTGTTGATCTCCAGTGCCCGGCCGGACTGGGCCGTGGCCCGCAGCGCGTACCGGAACTCCTCCTCGAAGAGCTTCGGGTCGAACGGACCCGCCCGATCCGCCGGCCATGACCGCACCGGATAGTCGATGTGCGCCAGGACGGAGAACATGCCGCCGGCCGACATCATGGTGGCCACTCCGGACAGATATTCGCGGACCACGTCGTGCGCGTCCCGGTGCGGATAGAGGCCCCACGGCTCGGCGAACGCGCCTCGGTCGGGCAGCGCGTGCAGCGAGCCGAGCACCCGGTCGAACCGGCCGGCGGCGAGGACCGCGGCGCATTGCTCGGCGTGCCAGTGCGGTTCGCCCAGCTCCAGGCCGCTGAGAATCCGCAACTGCGGGAACCGCTCGCGACAACGCTCGATCGCGGCCAGATAGCCGGCCGGGTCGAAGGCCGGCGGCGTCAGCAGCCCGTCCGCGTCGGCGAGCGCGGTCAGATGCTCCGCGACGTACGGGCCCTCGAGCGCGATCCGCCACGCGGTGTGGTCCAGGTGCTCGGTGAAGGCGATCGCCGGCAGCCCGATCTCGACCGCGCGAGCACAGGAGCCCGCCATGTCACCCGCCGGGCTGTCCCAGGACCATTCGCTGTGCGCGTGACTGTCACACGGCAACATCTCGTACCTCCGTCCGGATCGCCGTCCATCCTGCTCCGGCCCGCACCCGGCGGCGGACCGGGTGGGTCAGCCGGGGCCGAGGTGGTCCAGGGCGGCGTGCGGCGGGTGGATCTTCTGCCGGCGCGCACGGTGGTTGCCGATCGTGACCGCCGCCAGGCCACCGGCCAGCGCGCACAGGATCGCGCAGATCATCGCGGCGGTGTGGAAGCCGTTGGAGAACGTGGCGGGCTCAAGGTAGGCGTCCCCGGTGAGCCCGGCCGCCGCCGGAAGCACCGCGACCGCGATCAGCGCCGCCGCCCGGGCCACGTCGTTGTTGACCGCCGACGCGACGCCCGCGTGCCGCGACGGCACCGCGGCCAGCACGGTCGAGGTCAGCGGCGCCACGGTGGTGGCCAGGCCGAGGCCCAGCACGGTGACGGCCGGGAAGACCTGGGTGAGGTAGTCCCCGTTCTGGTCGATCCGGGTGAACAGGGCCAGCCCGAGGCCGACCAGGACCGGGCCGAGGCTCATCTGCAGGCGCGGGCCGATCCGGGCCGCGAGCGCGCCCGAGCGCGACGAGAGCAGCAGCATGAGCACGGTCACCGGCAGCAGCGTGAGTCCGGCCTCGATCGGCGAGTAGCCGGAGACCTGCTGCAGCGCGATCGGCAGCAGGAACAGCGCGCCGCCGAGCGCGGCGTAGACCGCGAACGTCACCACGTTGGCGGCGGTGAACTGGGTGGAAGCGAACAGGTGCAGCGGCAGGATCGGGTGTTTCGTGCGGCGCTCCCACGCGACGAAGACCACCAGCAGCAGGGCCCCGGCGGCGATCGTGGGCCGGCCGTCGCCGCCGCGGATGAGACCGTAGGTCAGCCCGACCAGCCCGAGGGTGACCAGCACGCCGCCGGTCAGGTCGACGCGGCCGGTGGCGTTCGGGTCGCGCGACTCGGGCACGTGCCGGCGGGCGATGAGGCCCACGGCCACCGCGATCGGCAGGTTGACCAGGAAGATGAACCGCCACGACGCGGCCTGCACGAGCCAGCCGCCGAGGAACGGCCCGATCGCGCCGGCCACGCCGCTCAGCCCGGACCACGCGCCGATCGCCTTGGCCCGCTCGCCGGGCGCGAACGACGCCTCCAGGATCGCGAGGCTGCCGGGAGTCAGCAGGGCCGCGCCGACGCCCTGCAGGGCACGGGCGGCGATCAGCAGCTCCGGGGTGGGCGCGACGCTGCTCAGCACCGAGGCGAGCGCGAACCACCACACGCCGATCGTGAAGATCCGGCGGCGGCCGTAGCGGTCGCCGAGCGCGCCCGCGACCAGCAGCAGGCCGGCCAGCGTCAGGGTGTAGGCGGTGAACACCCATTGCAGCGGCGCCAGGTCGGTCCGGAAGTCGCGGCCGATCGCGGGCAGCGCGATCCCGACGGCGTTCGCGTCGACCTGGGTGATGACCGACCCACCGATGCAGGCGGCGAGCACCCAGCGACCGGCGGGGCTGCGGTTGGTCAGGCCCTCGTCCGCGGCGAGCGTCGCGGTCATCGGGCCACCTCGCGCACCGCGTCGGCGAACGCCTCCGGCGCCTCCTGCGGGAGGTTGTGGCCCGCGTCGTGGACCTGCCGGTGCACGCGGCGGCCGGTGAAATGGGCCGCGCCACGTCGGGCATAGCTGTGGATGTCGTACGGGAAACCGTGCAGGAGGACCACCGGCCGCCCGCCGGCCGGGCCGGCCTCGTGGTAGGCCACCTCGAGCAGGTCCGTGGTGACGCGCCGGATCGGAAGGTTGGTCATGCCCCTTCGACCGGGCGACGGCCCGATCTGTGACAGCGGACCGGGTCCCGTCAGGTCGCGTCGGCGTCGTGCCCGCTTCGCAGCGCCCAGTCCGGGCCGCGGATCGCCAGCACGAGGTAGGCACGCAGCGAAGCCGTCCCGAGCCGCTCCTCGAGGGCCGCCGCGTCGCCGTCGGACACCAGGTCGAGGTAGCGGATCATCAGGTAGCGGCGGCGGAGGCGCCCGACCCGCCGGTCCCGCAGCAGCCGCCCGTACGACTCGCCGGCGCCGTACGCGTCGATCAGATCGAGTGTGTCGATCGCGGCGACCCGGTCGGCCGGCGCGGCCGCGTTGTCGGCGATCGAGGTCAGCAGCGCGATCGCCGCCGCGCCCGGCAGCAGGCGCGCGGCCGCGGCCCGTACCCGGTCCGGCGCCGCCCCGGCCGCCGTCAGCGTCCCGACATCGGCCAGCAACTCGTCCGGAAGCTGTCCGGAATCGGCCCGGAAGCTGGCCAGCCGGCTGATCGCGCCGGCCCGGACCCGGGCCGGCGCGGTCGCGTCGAAGGCGATGTCGTACAACGGATCGGCGGTGCCCGCCGTGATCAGCGCGACGCTGGCCGCACGCAACCGCAATGCGGCGCGCGACCCGGGCCCGGCCAGTTCGGCCAGCAGCCGCCGCCCGGCGGCCCGGTCGACGCGGGTGAGCCCCGAGGCGGCCCGCATCCGGGTCCGCTGCCGTCGCCGGCGCTGGGCGGCGGTGCGCCGCAACAGCTCCGGGCCGAGGCGATCGGCCAGCGCGGCCAGCGCGACCGCCGCCTCGATCGTCGAGCGCCCGGCGAACGGCCGTCGCGCCAGCCGGCGGAGGAACTGGCGGGACTGCTCGTCGCCGTGCCTGGCCAGCTGGTAGGCCGGCTCGACCCGCCGGCGGGCCCGGACTCCACCGCTCTCGATCAGCCGGCGGAGCAGGGGGATCGCATCGAGATCCCCGGCCGCGATCAGATCGGCGAGCGCGATCGCCCGGATGCGCGGAGGCATCGGGACGTCGATGAGCCGGCGTAGCGGCCCGGGCGCGCCGAGGGCGGCCAGCCGCCGGGCCGCCGCCAGCCGCAGGAGGAGCGGACCCGGGCGCCGGACGAGTGCCGTGAGCGGCTCCGGGTCGCCGAGCTCCGCGCATCGGGCGGCCGCGCCGAACGCCATCGGCAGGTCCGGGCGGCGGTCGGCCACCGCGCGCAGCGCGTCGCCGGCCGCCGGGTCGTCCCGCCGGAACAGCTTCAGCGCCGCGGTGTACATCGAGGCCGGCGTCGCCGCCGAGCCGGTGCCGAGCTCGCGGAGCAGGCCCGGCTCGCCGGCGTCGGCCAGTGCGGCCGCCAGCTCGACCCGGTGGTACTGGTCGAGGTCGGCGGCGGTGGCCATCGCGCGCAGGGGAGCGAGGTCGCCACTGGCGGCAAGCTGAGCGGCCGCCGCCACCCGGTCGGCCTCGGTGGTCCGCGCGTCCGCGAGCCGCTGGGCGAGCGCGTGCCGGCCCAGCGCCCCGAGCGGCCGGTCCACCGGCACGGTGTCGGCGGCCAGCGGCACCCGCAGGTTCGGATCCACCGGGGCGCCGCGCTCGCGTAGCGTGTCGGCGATCCACGAGCGCACCACCTCGTCCGCCTGCTCGGCGACCGCGCGCAACAGCCGATGGCCGGTCGCCGCGTCCACGTCGGCGATCCGGTCCGCCACCAGCGCCCGGGTCCAGTCCGCCGCGTCCGGATCGCGGGCCAGCCCGGCCATCCGCTCGATGACGTCGGCGTCGAGGCTCAGCTCGCCCAGGATCCGTAGCGCCTCGGGGGCCGCCTCGCTCTCGGCGGCGACCTGGCCGAGCAGCGCGCCGATCACCGCGGCGCGGGTGGCCGGCCGCACCGCGATGCCGTCGGCGAGCAGGTCGCCGGCGGCGAGCGGATCGGACAGTCCGGCGACGAGCGCGTCCGCGTCGGCACGGCGGGCGGCCACGAACGCCGCCAGGCTGCGGGTGGCCGGCTCGGCGGCCCACGCGGTCCAGGCGTCCGCCTGGAAGCGCTCGGCGACAGCGGACGCCGCGAAGAACTCGGCGAAGCTCTGGTGCGCGAACACCACCCGGTTGCGCCGCAGCGTGCAGACGCCGGTGACGAGCAGCAATTCCCGTACGAGCCGGTCGCTCGACGGCCCGAGGCCGTGCGGCGCGTGCTCGTCGATCCAGGCCGCGGCCACCTCGATGAGCGGCGCGTCCGGATCGGCCAGCCAGGCCGCGCCGCACTCCCGCAGCAACCCGCCCACGTGCCGCCGGATGTCGGCGCACAGCCACGCCGCGACCTCCGCGCCCGCGGGGCCGCGCGACGCCAGCTCCGGCTCGACCGCCTCGCGGAAGCGTTCCAGCGACCGGCGCCCGTCGAGCAGGTGGTCGACGAACCGGTCGTAGAGGGCGGCCCGGCTCGACGGCAGCGTCCGGTCGTCCGCCGACTCATACACCAGAGCCGCGATGGTGGCCAGCAGCGGCACCCGGGCCACCGGCCCCAGCCGGGCGCCCGCCACCCGGGCCAGGAAGCGGCCCGCGGTCCGGTCGGCGCGCGGCCGGTCTTCGGGGAAGCGGGCGGCGAACCAGCGGTGCGCGAACTCGTCAAGCTCCCGCCGGTCGAACGGCCGCAGGTCGTACACGCCGACGTCCGGCCCGTGCAGCTCGGCCAGCTCGGCCGCGGCCAGCGGCCGGCACGTGACGACCAGCCGGTACGGCCCCGGGTCGGCCAGCAGCCCGCGGATCCGCCACAGCACCTCGGAACGGCTCTCCGGCGCGACCACCTCGTCGAGCCCGTCGACCAGCACCCGCCAGCCCCCGCCCGGCGGCGCCTTCTCGAAGAGGCCGGCCGGCACCTGCACGCCGAGGTCGCGCGCCGCCGCCCGGGCGAGCGCCTCCGGCAGCCGCCGCCCGACCAGATCGGCGGCCGGCAGCACGAGGGCGACCTCCCCGCGCCCGCGCCGCCGCTGCGCCCGCCCGGCGAGCTCCCCGGCGACCGTGGCGAGGAAGGTGGACTTGCCGGCGCCGGCGTCGCCGAGCAGCACGGCGTGGCGGTGGGCGGTCAGGATGCGGGTGGCCTCGATGGTGCGGGGCGTGTCGCCCGCCAGGGTCGCGCGCGACCGCACGTACAGGTCGGTCAAGGCCGGCACATGCTCGCCGAAGAACCGGTACCGATGCTGCCGCGCGTCGGCGACCTGCGCCGCGAGCAGTGCGGTGATCCCCGAGTCGGGCCGCCGCCGGAAGAGCCGGCGGCGGGCGAACCAGATGGCGGCCACCCCGGCCGCCGCGCCCACAATGGACGCGACCTTGTCGCCGGTGTCCAGGAAAGAACCGAGCGAGGCCATCGCCCGCGATCCTAGTCGGGGAGGCGGGCCGGCCCGCCGCCACCAGCGTGCTGAGCGCCGCGCCGGCTCGCGATCCCTCTGCCGCAGCCCGTCTTCTACCTCGGAAAAGGGCCGTACTGTTCGGGTCGATGTGCATGACGATTCGACCGGGAGGAACATCGTGGATCTGGGCCTGACGGGTAAGCGAGTGGTGGTGACGGGCGCGGGCCGGGGGATCGGGCTGGCGATCGTCCGGGGGTTCGTGGCCGAGGGCGCGTCGGTGGTGGCCGGCTCCCGGCACGTCACGCCCGACCTGGGCAAGCTGGCGGGCGTGACCGCGGTCGAGGTGGACCTGGCCGATCCGGCCGGGCCGGGCGAGCTGGTCGCGGCGGCCGGTGACCGGATCGACGTGCTGGTCAACAACGTGGGCATCGCGCCGCCGCGGCCGCAGGGCTTCCTCGAGGTGACCGACGACATGTGGGCCACCACCTGGAACCTCAACGTGATGGCCGCGGTGCGCGCCACCCGGGCCGCGCTGCCGGTCATGCTGGCCGGCGGGGGCGGGTCGATCGTCAACACCGGCTCGGTGAACGCGCGCCTGGCCGACCCGCTGGTGATCGACTACTCGGCGGCGAAGGCGGCGCTGACCAACTTCGCCAAGTCGCTGTCGAAGGAGTTCGGGCCGCGCGGCATCCGGGTGAACACGGTCGCGCCCGGCCCGGTGGCGACCGACCTGTGGCTGGGCGACGGCGGCGTGGCCGCGACGGTGGGCGCGGCCCAGGGCATCGCGCCGTCCGATGTCGAGGCCGGCGCGAAGGCGGCCATGGTGACCGGTCGCTTCACCCGCCCCGAGGAGGTGGCCGACCTGGTGTTGCTGCTGGCCGGCGACCGGGCCGGCAACGTGACCGGCGCCGAGATCACCATCGACGGAGGCATGATCACGAGCATCTGAGCCGGTTTTCCCGGATCAGGTTCAATCTTTGCAGAGAACTGTCTCGATATTGCGCGACTGTGTCGCGGACGTTACGGTCGGCCTAGTTCCTCAGGTTCCCCGCTCCATGCGTCCCGGTCTGGCGTCCCCTCCGCCAGGGCGGTCCTCGGCATGGGCGACATTCCCCGGTCGTCCGTCGAAAGCGAGCAACACCCATGACCAGTCGAAGGCTTGGCGCCGCCCTGACCGGCGCCGCGCTGCTCGGTTCCCTGCTGTACGCCACGCCGGCCCTCGCCGCCGCCACCGGTGGCGTGGGCGCGACGCTGCCCTACGTGCAGGTCCAGGCCGAGAGCGCGACCACGAACGGCACGATCATCGGGCCGTCGGCGGCCTACAACACGCTCCCGTCGGAGGCGTCCTACCGCAAAGCGGTGACGCTGAACGCCGGGCAGTACGTCGAGTTCACCTCGCCGGTCGCCACCAACTCATTCGTGTTCCGGTACAGCATCCCGGACTCGGCGGGCGGCTCGGTCTACACGACGCCGATCAACTTCTCGATCAACGGGGCCGGGTCGGCCGCGTTCACCCTGACCAACGCGTACAGCTGGTACTACGGCGGATATCCGTTCACCAACTCGCCCGGCGGCAACGCGCATCACTTCTACGACGAGGCCCACCGGCTCTTCCCGGCGTCGTACCCGGCCGGCACCAAGTTCCGGCTCACCGCCACCACGACCACCACGATCGACTTCGCCGACTTCGAGAGCGTCGCGGGCGCGCTCGGCCAGCCGTCTGGCTCGGTCTCGGTGACCAGCAAGGGCGCCGACCCGACCGGCGCGGCCGACGCGACCGCGGCGTTCAACTCGGCCATCCAGTCGGCCGGACCGGGCGGCACGGTGTGGATTCCGGAGGGCACCTTCAAGGTGCCGGGGCACATCGCCGTCAACAACGTGACGATCAGGGGCGCCGGCATGTGGCGCTCGACGGTGGTCGGCGCGGCGCCCGGCTTCTACGGCAACGACGCGCCCAACGCGAGCACGAACGTGCACCTCGCCGACTTCGCGATCTTCGGGGACGTGCAGGAGCGCAACGACGGCGCCCAGGTCAACGCGGTCGGCGGCGCGATGAGCAACTCGACCGTCGAACGGCTGTGGATAGAGCACCTCAAGGTCGGCGCCTGGATGGACGGCCCGATGAACAATCTCGTCCTCACCGGCCTGCGGATCCGCAACGTCACCGCCGACGGCGTCAACTTCCACAAGGGCGTCACCAACTCCAAGGTCACCAACTCGGACCTGCGCAACACCGGCGACGACGGCCTGGCGACCTGGTCGGAGGCGATCGCGGACGCGAACAACTCGTTCGACCACAACACCGTGCAATACCCGATCCTGGCGAACGGCATCGCGATCTACGGCGGTCACGACAACTTCGTCACCGACAACCGGGTGATCGACGCCGGCCTCACCCAGGGTGGCGGCATCCACGTCGCGCAGCGTTTCGCGTCCACCACGCTCGGCCGCACCGACGTGCTGCGCAACACGATCATCCGGTCCGGCAGCCTCGACCCGAACTGGCAGTTCGGCGTCGGCGCGCTCTGGTTCGACGCCCGCGACGGCGCGATGACCGGCCTGACCAACGTCGACAACATCCTCATCCAGCAGTCGCCGTTCGAGGCCATCCAGTTCGTCTCGGGCTCGCAGATCTCCAACGTCAAGATCAACAACGCGACCATCCAGAACACCGGCTCGTACGTGGTCCAGGAGCAGGTCGGTGGCGCGGCGACGATCACCAACAGCACCGCCACCGGCACCCTCGGCCCGGCCGCCGTCTACAACTGCGGCGTCGGCTTCGCGCTGACCGACGGCGGGGGCAACTCCGGGATCTTCGGTTCCACGGCCTGCACCCCGGTGCCGAATCCGCCCTTCCCGCCATATCTGCCGGACAACGGCTCGCTGATCTCGATCAGCCCGTCCACGCTGGGCTTCGGCACGGTGGCGACCGGCTCGACCAGCGCCGCGCAGACCGTCACGGTGACCAACTCGGGCTCGGCCGCCGCACCGGTCTCCGGGATCTCGATCACCGGCGACTTCGCGCAGACCAACACGTGCGGTAGCTCCATCGCGGCCGGCGGCTCCTGCACCGTGACCGTCCGCTTCGCACCCACCGCGACCGGCTCGCGCACCGGCAACCTCACCGTCACGGCGTCCGGCATCACCAACACGATCCCGCTCTCCGGCACCGGCGTCGCCCCCGGCCCGATCCTGTCGCCCAGCCCGTCGAGCCTCACCTTCCCCGGCACGGTCGTCGGCGCCACCAGCGGCCCGCAGACGATCACGGTCACCAACACCGGCACCACCGCGGCGACCGTCTCGGGCGTCACCGCAAGCGGTGACTTCGCGCAAACCAACAACTGCGGGTCGGTTGCGGTGGGTGCGTCCTGCTCGGTCACCGTCACCTTCAAACCCACAAGCTCGGGTACGCGTACCGGAAGCGTCACGCTGAGCGGCAACAGCCCGGTGACGATCGCGCTCACCGGCAGCGGGATCGGCAGCACCACCAACCTCGCGGCCGGCCGCCCCGCGACCGCCAGCTCCCAGGTCAACTCGACCCAGGCGCCCGCGACCGCGACCGACGGCGACGCGAACACCTATTGGGAGAGCGCGAACGGCGCGTTCCCGCAATGGCTGCAGGTCGACCTCGGCTCGGCGTACGCGATCGGGAAGTTGACTTTGAAGTTGCCGCCGTCCGCCGCGTGGGCGACCCGCACCCAGACCCTGTCGGTGCTGACCAGCACCAACGGCTCCACCTTCGGCACCGCGGCGGGCTCCGCCACCTACACGTTCAACCCGGCGTCCGGCAACACCGCGAGCATCACCGTGCCCGGCACCAGCGCCCGCTACGTCCGGGTCAACGTCACCGCGAACTCGGGCTGGCCGGCCGGCCAGGTCTCCGAGCTCGAGGTCTATCCCGCCGGCTCGGCCTCCGGGCCCGCGCTGGCGGCCAGCCCCAACTCGCTGACGTTCGGCTCGCAGTCGCTGAACACCACCAGCGCCGGCCAGCAGGTCACCGTCACCAACAGTGGCAACGCCGCGGCCACGTCGTTCGCCGTCGCGGTCACCGGCGACTACGCCCAGTCCAACACCTGCGGCACGTCCCTGGCGGCCGGCGCGTCCTGCACCGTCACCGTCACGTTCCGGCCCACCGCGTCCGGCACCCGCACCGGCACGCTTACCGCCTCCGGCGGCGGCGCGACCACCGCCGTCACCCTGACCGGCACCGGCGCCGGCGCCACCAGCACCAACCTGGCCGCCGGCCGGCCCACCGCCGAATCCAGCCACACCGACGTCTACCCGTCCGCGAACGTCACCGACGCCGACCAGAACACCTACTGGGAGAGCGCCAACAACGCCTTCCCGCAGTGGGTGCAGGTCGACCTGGGCTCGGCGCAGAGCGCGTCACGGGTCGTCCTCCAACTGCCGGCCGGTTGGGGCGCCCGCACCCAGACCTTGTCGATCCAGGGCAGCACCAACGGCTCCACCTGGTCGACGGTCAAGGCCTCGGCCGGCTACACCTTCACCCCGTCCGCCAGCAACACCGTGACCATCACCTTCACGGCGACCACCCAGCGCTACTTCCGCCTGAACATCACCGGTAATACGGGGTGGCCCGCGGGCCAGATCTCCAGCTTCCAGATCTGGAACACCTGACATTCGAGGGCGCCCCGGGGCTCGATGAAGTTCCGGGGCGCCTCGCTGCCTAACGCTCCGGCGGCCAGGACCGCCAGCGGTCGGCGGTCGCCGGCGCCGCGTCGATGATCTCCCGCAGCATTTGCGCCACCTCGCGGAGAAACTGAAGGGCGGCCGCGTCGGACGGGTCTTCCAGAACCCAGTTGGCGTCCCAGGCGACCAGGTGGGCGAGGGCCCCCGGCTCGGCCGGCGGATCCGCGATGACCCGCTCGAGAGCCCACAGCTCCCGCTGATGCGAGCGGATGTTCACCTGCGCCAGCTGCGCGAGGCTGTCGCGGGCTTCCTCGAAGTCGGTGGCGTCGCCGATCTCGGTCGCGAGAAAGCCGCGGACGGTCTCCAGCGGCGGCTCCGCCAAGAGCTCTTCGGCCCGGCGCCGCAGCTGTTCGCGGATCTCCGAGGAATCCATGCAATCACCCTAACGCCGCAGGAAACGAGGTCTTGATGTACACGTCCGGCGGATCGGAGCCGGGAACGACCTTGATGACCAGGCGCACGACGCTGGTCGTGACGTATTGCGCGTGAGGTGGACCGGATCCGCCCATGCCCCGGTTGACGAAGCCCTCGCCGATGCGGTGCCCAGCATCGAAGACGGTCTCGTGTTTCCCTTCGATGGCCAGATCGGAGCGGATCTGCGCCCAGTTGGCGCGGACATACTCGTTGATCGTCCGATTCATCGTCGCCGGGTCGGACCACTTGGTCGACGCGTTTGCCGCATGCGGCCACCCGGAGTCGCCGTAGATCCGGCCCTCGATGGTCTTTACGCCCGGAATGCTTCGCAGTGGGACCTGTGGACCGTGGTCGCGGCCGGTGTGGGCGTTCTGGGCGGTGTGGGCGCCGTCGTTGACGGCGACGTTGAACTTGAGCGGCTCCTCGCTGAGATGGCGGTAGTTGTTCTCCCAGCGACTCAGCACGATGTCATCCTCGCCGCGGGACGGCGGCGGCCCGACGGGCGGCGAGGAGCGGGGTCTTGCGGGGGAGGGACCGGCGCCGCCGTCGGCCCTGGGACGTCCGTGCGCGAAGACGTCGGCGAGCACGCGCTCGGCCTGTTCGGCGCTCCCCGGCGGGTCGGCGCCGCGCGGTCTCGGCGGCGGCCCGCCGTCGTTTGGTGGGTCTTCGCCGCCGCCGTGGGGTGAGCGTGGGCGGGGAGGCATCGACCAGCAACGCTACGTACATCTGTCAAGCGCGCAGCGTCACCGCCTCAGGACTCGGTCAGCACGCCGTCCGCCTCGCGGTACTCGGCGCCCGTCTCGGGGCAGACCCACAGGCCGTCGCCCTTGGGGGTGAGCGGGCGCCCCGCGCGCCCCACCCAGCCGATGCGGCGGGCCGGAACGCCGACGACCAGGGCGAAGTCGGGCACGTCCTTGGTGACCACCGCGCCCGCCGCGACCAGGGCCCAGCGGCCCACGGTGACCGGGGCGACGCAGACCGCGCGGGCGCCGATCGCCGCGCCCTCGCCGATCGTCACGCCCACCGCGTGCCAGTCGTCGCCGGTCTTCAGGCGGCCCTCGGGGGTCACCGCGCGCGGGTACTCGTCGTTGGTCAGCACCGCCGCCGGGCCGATGAAGACGCCGTCGGCCAGCCGGGCCGGCTCGTAGACCAGGGCGTGGTTCTGCAGCTTGACGTTGTCGCCGATGACCACGCCGGGGCCGACGTACGCGCCGCGGCCGATGTTGCAATTCTCCCCGAGCGTCGCGTCCTCGCGGATCTGGGCCAGGTGCCAGATCCGGGTGCCCGCGCCGATCTCGGCCCGCTCGTCGACGTCGGCGGTGGGCGCGACGGTGAAGCTGGTCATACGGCGGTCCTTCCCGGGGTGGCGAGTCCGGGCCAGGGTAGTGGCGGCGCGGCGGCCGCCGGTGTAGGAAATGCGACGATTCGGCCGCTGAATCCGGCGATCTGGCCGAAGGTCCGCCGCCGCTGACCGACAGTCGGTCGCGCGGCAACCGAAGGTACCGCCCGGTGTCCCCGCGGCTTCCGCCTTTTATCCGTCAGTGGGGTTCCGGCGACCCGCACGGGTCGATAACTTGCCGTGGAACCGCCGCCGGGGCGTGCCCGCGCGCGCCCGCTGTTGTCGATGAAGCCGACGGGTTCTCGGCTTCCCGAACGAAACGGATGTCTGTGTCAGACGAACCGATCGGAATCGCCGTCGTCGGGGCCGGTTACTGGGGCCCCAACCTCGTCCGCAACTTCCAGGCGTCGCCCGCTTTCCGGCTGCGCTGGCTGTGCGACCTCGACGTGGAGCGCGCCCAGCGGGTTCTCGGCGGCTACTCGACCGTCCAGGTCTCGGGCGACCTCGACGAGGTGCTCGCCGACCCCGAGGTGCAGGCGGTGGCCATCGCCACCCCGGCCGGCACGCACCTGCCGGTCGCCCTGGCCGCGCTGCGCGCCGGCAAGCATGTGCTGGTGGAGAAGCCGCTCGCGGCCACCCACGAGCAGGGCCTGCAGCTGGTCGAGGAGGCCGAGAAGCGCGGCCTGACGCTGATGACCGACCACACCTTCTGCTACACCCCGGTGGTGCTGCGGATCCGCGAGATGCTGCATTCCGGCGAGCTCGGCGATCTGCACTTCCTCGACTCCGTACGCATCAATCTCGGCCTCGTGCAACGCGACATCGACGTGGTCTGGGACCTCGCGCCGCACGACCTGTCCATTCTGGACTTCGTGCTGCCGCCGGGCGTGCGCCCGGCGGCCGTGGCGGCGCACGGCGCCGACGGCATCGGCGCCGGCCGGGCCTGCGTGGCCTACCTCACGCTCAAGCTCAACACCGGCGCGATCGCGCACATCCACGTCAACTGGCTGTCCCCGGTGAAGGTCCGCACCGCCATCTTCGGCGGCTCCAAGCGCACCCTGGTCTGGGACGACCTCAACCCCAGCCAGCGCCTGGCCATCTACGACCGCGGCGTCGACGTGGCCTCGCCGGACGAGCTCGGCGCCGAGCAGCGGCGCGACATTCTCGTCTCCTACCGCTCCGGCGACATGGTCGCCCCGGCGCTGACCGAGCGCGAGGCGTTGCGCACCATGGTCGAGGAGTACGCGCGGGCCATCACCACCGGCACGCCGGCGCTGACCGACGGCCGCGCCGGGCTGCGCGTGCTCGAGATCCTCCAGGCCGCCTCGCGCAGCCTGGCCGAGGGCGGAACGATGATCCAGCTGGACGAAGGGCACATGGCGTGACGGGCGTACAGATCGAGGGCACGCGTGCCCTCGTCACCGGCGGTGCGGGCACGATCGGCTCGCACGTCGTCGACGAGCTGATCCGGGGCGGGGCGGCCGAGGTCGTCGTGCTCGACAACTTCGTGCGGGGCCGCCGGGAAAACCTGGCGTGGGCCCAGGAGAGCGGTTCGGTCACGCTGGTCGAGGGCGACATCCGAGACCGGGCACTCGTACGGGAGGTGACCGCCGGCAAAGATCTGGTCTTCCACCTCGCCGCCATCCGGATCACCCAGTGCGCCGAGGAGCCCCGGCTGGCCAACGAAGTGCTCGTCGACGGCACCTTCAACGTCGTCGAGGCCGCGGCCGAGGAAGGCGTCAAGAAGCTGATCGCCTCGTCGTCCGCCTCCGTCTACGGGCTGGCCGAGGAGTTCCCGACCACCGAGCGGCACCACCCGTACAACAACGACACCTTCTACGGCGCCGCCAAGGCCTTCAACGAGGCCATGCTGCGCAGCTTCTACGCCATGAAGGGCCTGGACTACGTCGCCCTGCGCTACTTCAACGTGTACGGCCCGCGGATGGACATCTACGGCCTGTACACCGAGGTGCTGATCCGCTGGATGGAGCGGATCGAGTCGGGCACCCCGCCGCTGATCCTCGGCGACGGCCTGCAGACCATGGATTTCGTGCACGTCGCCGACATCGCCCGCGCCAACATCCTGGCCGCCCGGGCCGACGTCACCGACGAGGTCTTCAACATCGCCAGCGGCACCGAGACCAGCCTCAAGGAGCTCGCCGCCGCGCTCAGCGAGGTGATGAAGTCCGACCTCGCCCCCGAGCACGGCCCGGCCCGCGCGGTCAACGGCGTCACCCGCCGGCTGGCCAGCACCGCCGCCGCCGAGCAGAAGCTGGGCTTCCGCGCCGAGCTCTCGCTGACCGAGGGCCTGCAGGGCCTCGTCGACTGGTGGCGATCGTCGAAATGAGCGACCGCAAGATTCCCGTCATGATCCCCATGCTGGGGGAGGAGGAGGCCCAGGCCGCCGCCGAGGCCGTCCGCTCCGGCTGGGTCGCCCAGGGTCCCCGAGTGGCCAAGTTCGAGCAGGAGTTCGCGACCCTGGTCGGGGCCGGCCACGGCGTCGCGGTCAGCTCCTGCACCACCGGCCTGCACCTGGCGCTGGTGCTGCTCGGCGTCGGCCCCGGCGACGAGGTCATCGTGCCGTCGCTGTCGTTCATCGCGACCGCCAACGCGGTCCGCTACGTCGGCGCCACGCCCGTCTTCGCCGACGTCGAGCTGGCCACCGGCAACCTCACCGTGGACACCATCGACGCGGTCCGCACCCCGCGCACGCGGGCGGTCATCGCCGTGCACCAGGGCGGCGTGCCGTTCGACACCGTGGCGCTGCGCAAGGCCACCGACGACTGGGGCATCGGCCTGGTGGAGGACGCCGCCTGCGCGGCGGGCTCGACCGCGTACGGCCAGCCGGCCGGCGCCGGGGCCACGGTGGCCGCCTGGTCGTTCCACCCCCGCAAGGTCATCACGACCGGCGAGGGCGGCATGGTCACCGTCGACGACGCCGACCAGGCCGCGCGCCTGCGCCGGCTGCGCGAGCACGGCATGAACGTCTCCGCCGCCGACCGGCACGCCAGCAAGCAGCCGGTGCTCGAGGCGTACCTGGAAACCGCCTACAACTACCGGATGACCGACATCCAGGCCGCCGTCGGCCTGGTGCAGCTCGGCCGGCTCCCCGGCCTGGTCGCCCAGCGCCGCGAGCTGGCCGCCCGCTACCACGAGCTGCTGGCCGGCATCGACGGCCTGGTGCCGGTGCGCGACCCGGCCTACGGGACGACCAACTACCAGTCGTTCTGGGTGCTGCTCGACGGCTTCCCGGTGGCCCGCGACGAGGTGCTGGCCGAGCTGGCCGCGCGGGGCGTCTCGGCCCGCCGCGGCATCATGGCGGCGCACCTGGAACCGGCGTACGCGGACGTGGCGCCGGTCTCGCTGCCGGTGACCGAGCGGCTCACCCGCGAGTCGCTGATCCTGCCGCTGCACCACGCGCTGACCGCCGATGACCAGGACTACATCGTCGGCATCCTGCGCGAGCTGGCGGGCCGGTGAGAGACCTCGTCATCGTCGGAGCCGGGGGCTTCGCCCGCGAGACGGCCGCCGCCGCCACGACGGCCGGCTGGCGGGTCCTCGGCTTCCTCGACGACAACCCGGACCTGCACGGCACGGTCCGGTCCGGCCTGCCGATCCTCGGCGGTACGGACAGCGCGACCCGCCTGGACGCGGAAGTCGTGGTCTGCGTGGGCAACCCGCGCAACTACACCGCCCGCAAACAGATCGTCGAGCGTCTTGGCTTGCCCGCCGAGCGCTACGCCACGGTCGTGCACCCCGCCGCCTCGGTCGGCGCGGGCAGTGTGCTCGGGCCCGGCACCGTTCTGCTGGCCGGCACGGTGCTCACCGCCGACGTCGAGGTCGGCTCGCACGTCGCGGTCATGCCGCAGGCGGTGCTCACCCACGACGACCGGGTCGAGGACTACGCGACCATCGCCTCCGGCGTCCGGCTGGGCGGCGGCGCGGTGCTCGAGACCGGCGCGTACGTGGGCGCCGGCGCCCTGATCCGCGAGGGCGTCCGGGTGGGCGCCTGGTCGCTGATCGGGATGGGTTCCGTCGTGCTGACCGACGTCCCCGCCGATGAGATCTGGGTCGGCAGTCCGGCCCGCAAACTACGCAGCGCCGATGTGACGGCTTCACCGAGGAGTTAACGAACCATGACCCGTATCCCGCTCGTCGACCTGGCCGCCGCCCACGCGGAGGTGGCCGAGGAGGTCGAGACCGGCTTCAAGCGCGTCATCGCCGAGACCGCGTTCATCGGCGGCGCCGAGGTGGCCGCGTTCGAGCAGGAGTACGCCGCGTTCTCCGGCGTGCCGCACTGCATCGGCGTGGCGAACGGCACCGACGCGCTCGAGCTGGCGTTCCGCGCCGTCGGCGTCGGCCCCGGCACCGAGGTGATCCTCCCGGCCAACACGTTCATCGCGACGGCCGAGGCGGTCGCCCGTACCGGTGGCCGCATCGTCCTGGTCGACTGCGACCCCCGTACGTATCTCATCGATGCCGAAGCCGCGATCGCGGCAATCACCCCGGCCACCCGCGCCATCGCGCCCGTGCACCTCTACGGCCAGATGGTCCCGGTCGAGCGGCTCAAGGCCGGCATCGCCGGCCGCGACATCGCCATCGTCGAGGACGCGGCCCAATCGCAGGGCGCCAAACGGCACGGCATCAGCGCCGGCGTCGACGGCATCGCCGCCACGAGCTTCTATCCGGGCAAAAACCTGGGCGCGTACGGCGATGCGGGCGCCGTCGTCACCGCTTCTCCGGAATGGGCGCAGACCGTACGCACGCTGGGCAGCCACGGCGGCCTCAAGAAGTACCACCACGACCTGATCGGCGTGAACAGCCGCCTGGACGGCCTCCAGGCGGTCGTGCTGCGCGCCAAGCTGGCCCGCCTCGACGACTGGAACGCCCGCCGGCGCGCGGCCGCGGCCCGCTACGAGGAGCTGCTCTCCGGCCTCGACGTCATCACCCCGGCGACCCTCGACGGCAACGAGCACGTCTGGCACATCTACTGCGTGCGGGTCGAGCGCCGCGACGAGGTGCTGGCCAAGCTCAACGCGGCCGGCATCGGCGCGGGCATCCACTACCCGTTCCCGATCCACCGGACCGGCGCGTTCGGCTATCTGGGCGGCTCGTTCCCGAACGCGGAGGCGACCGCGCCGGAGATCCTGTCGCTGCCGATCTACCCGCAGATCACGCCGGAGCAGCAGGAGCGGGTGGCCGAGGAACTGGCTGCCGCGCTGGCCTGAACGTCGTAATTCGTCCCGCCCGAACTGGTGCCAGTTCGGGCGGAACGGGCCAGAGACCCCGCCGGACGGTCTCGGTAGCGTGATGCCGGATCGCTGGGAAAGTGGGGAAGAAACACCGTGTATGTGAGTTTGCGGGACCGGCCCGGGGCTGACCAGCCGCCCGAGAAGGGCAAGGCCGTCCGCCGGGTCTCCTCGACGGTGATCCTGCTCGGCGTGGTCAGCTGCCTGACCGACATCTCGTCGGAGAGCGTCTCGTCGATCCTGCCGCTCTACCTGACCGCGGTGGTCGGGCTCAGCCCGGTCGCCTACGGTTTCCTCGACGGCGTGTACCAAGGCGTCAGCGCCTTCGTGCGGCTGGCCGGCGGCTACGCGGCCGACCGCGGTGGTCACCCCAAGTGGGTGGCGGTCGTCGGGTACGGCGCCTCGGCGGTCAGCCGCATCGCGATGCTCCCGGCCCAGGGCTTCGCCGCCATCACCGCCGTGGTCACCGCCGACCGGCTCGGCAAGGGCCTGCGTACCGCGCCCCGCGACTCGCTGATCGCCGAGTCCTCCGACCCGAGGATGCTCGGCCGCGCCTTCGGCATGCACCGCATGCTCGACACGGTCGGCGCCGCGATCGGCCCGCTTGTCGCGTTCGCGCTGCTCGCGGCCGTGCCGGGCAGCTACGACTCGATCTTCGTGGTGTCGTTCGCGTTCGCCACGATCGGCGTCGTCGTGCTGCTGCTGTTCGTGCCCAACCTGCGCACCACCGTGTCGGCGGCGCGGGTCGGCTTCCGGATGGTCATGCGTGAGGTCGGCGGGCGCCGGCTGCGCGGCCCGCTGATCGCCGCCACCGTGCTCGGCCTGATGACGGTCGGCGACGGCTTCCTCTACCTTTCCCTGCAGGAACGCGACGACTTCGCGGCCAAGTACTTCCCGCTGCTCTACGTCGGCACCAACATCGCCTATCTGGCGCTGGCCATCCCGCTCGGCCGGCTGGCCGACCGGGTCGGCCGCAGCAAGGTCCTGCTGGGCGGGCACGTGGTGCTGCTCGGCTGCTACGTGCTGGCCGCCGTTCCGGCCGGCGGCATCGGCCTGACGCTGGTGACCCTGATGATGCTCGGCGTGTTCTACGCGGCCACCGACGGCGTGCTGCCCGCCCTGATCAGCAAGCTGGTCAGCGCGGACGCGCGGGGCAGCGGCATCGCCGCCGCGCAGACCGTGCAGGCGGTGGCCCGGTTCGCCTCCTCGGTGGTGTTCGGCCTGCTCTGGAACATTCAGGGCCCGGCCAAATCGCTGGTCCTGTTCACCGTCCTGCTGGCTGCGGCCGTGCCGGTGGCGGCGTGGCTCCTGCGCGGCATCGACCGTTCCGCCGCGGTGGAGGTTTCCGCGTGACCGCACGGATGAGGATCGTCGTGCTGGCGGCGATCCTGGTGCTCGCCGCGCTCGGCTCGGTCGCCTACGTCTGGAAAGCACACAACGACCGCGCCAAGACGCTGTCCGCCGCCCCGGCCGTGGCTGCCGGCGGCGATCTGGCCGCGGTCAGCAAGCAGCCGCGGCTCATCTTCCGCAGCACCGCGCTCGGCAGCGAGTACGGCAAGGTCGCCATGGTCCCGCTGGCCGATCCCGGCGGCCCACGCACCTTCACGCCGACGTCCTGCGAGCGCGTCTACGCGAGCGCCGCCGACGCGATCTGCCTCTCCGCCGATCGTGGCCTGGTCACCACGTACAAGTCGCAGATCCTCGACAGCTCGTGGTCTCCGGCCCACGACCTGCCGCTCACCGGCCTGCCCAGCCGCGCCCGCCTCTCGCCGGACGGCTCGCTCGCCGCGACCACCACGTTCGTGTTCGGCGACTCCTACGCCAACCCCGGCAAGTTCTCGACCCGTACCGTGGTCAGCCGCAAGGACGGCTCCACCGTCGGCGACATCGAGAAGTTCAAGCTCACCGTCGACCGGAAGGTCATCACCGCGGTCGACAAGAACCTGTGGGGCGTCACCTTCGCCGACAACGACAACACCTTCTACGCCACCGCCGCCTCGGGCGGGAAGACCTGGCTGGTCAAGGGCAGTCTCTCCGACAAAACAGTCACCGCCGTCCGCGGCGACGTCGAGTGTCCGTCACTTTCCCCCGACGGCACCCGGATCGCCTTCAAAAAGCACGGCGACCTGCCCTCCGGCAAATGGCGCCTCGCCGTCTACGACCTCGCGGCCGGCACGGAGACGCTGCTCGCCGAGCAGAACAGCGTCGACGACCAGGTCGAGTGGCTCGACAATCGGACGGTCCTCTACGGGCTGCCCCGGACCGCCGAGAACGGTGCTGCGACCAGCGACATCTGGCGGGTTCCGGCCGACGGCAGCGGCAGCCCGCAGGTGATGGTCCGCGACGCCTGGTCGCCGGCGGTGGTGCGGTGAGTTCGCGCGAGGTCCGTGATCCGACAAACTCCATCGACGGATTTGAAAATACTGGTCCAGCCCGTCGCCGCAGGTGGTACCCGGTCAATTTCCCAGGTCAACTGAATGGTTGAATCGTGTCCTCCGCTCGGGTGGCGGAAACGATTTTGACGGTCGATTACCACGACGCGCGGTCCTCATTACGGTCGCTCATCATTGTCCAAACTTTCGGCCGCCCTCCGCTACGGAGGGTCGCCCCGCTCTCGGCTGAGAGGCGCAACACAACATGAATAGAGCAGACGAGGGCAGCGGCGCACGAGCCGCAATATTCGGGCGGTTCGTCCGGTCGCGGCGGCGCGATGCCTCCGTCGAGGCCGGTTTCGAGGCCGTTCATCCCGGTTTGAGCTTCGCCCGGCGCAACCGAAAGCGGATCTCCGTGGCGGTTGCCGCGACCGGCTCCTTGGTGCTTGCCGGGCTCATCGGCGTGCTGACCACCCCGGCCTCGGCCGCCGCGTGCTCACCCAACCCGATCGTCTGCGAAAACCAGAAGACCGGTACACCGCAGGATCAGTGGGACATCGAGGGCGCGGGCGACGACGAGCTCCAAGGCTTCGCGACGGACATCAGTGTCAACGCCGGCCAGACAGTCACCTTCAAGGTGCGGGCCGAAGCGACGTACACCATCTCGATCTACCGGCTGGGCTACTACGGCGGAGCGGGCGCGCGCCTGGTGCAGACGCTTCCCGGCAGCTATCCGGCGCAGAACCAGAGCACCGCCTGCGTGACCGACGACGCCACCCAGATCTACGACTGCGGCTCCTGGGCTGCCTCGGCCACCTGGACGACGCCCACCACGGCAGTTTCCGGCGTCTACTTCGCCCTGCTCAAGAGCGTCAGCACAACGCTCGACTGGTCCAGTCACATCTCGTTCGTCGTGCGCGACGACAGCAGCACTTCCGACGTCATCTTCAAGACCTCGGATGCGACCTGGCAGGCGTACAACCTCTACGGCGGCTCGGACTTCTATTCCGGGCCGCAGGGCCGGGCGACGAAGATCAGCTACAACCGGCCGTTCGCCACTCGCGGCTCGGTGGACGGCCGTGACTTCCTGTTCAGCAACGAGTACCCGACGATCCGGTTCATGGAGCGCAACGGGTACGACGTCACCTACACCACCGACGTCGATGCGGACCGGCGCGGCGGCCTCCTGGCCAACCACAAGGTCTTCCTGTCGGTCGGCCACGACGAGTACTGGTCCGGAGCCCAGCGCACCGCGGTCGAGGCCGCCCGTGACAGCGGTACCAGCCTCGCCTTCCTGAGCGGCAACGAGGTCTACTGGCGGACGCGGTGGGAGACCAGCAAGGACGGGTCCAACTCCGCTTACCGGACGCTGGTCTGCTACAAGGAGACCTGGGACGGGGTCAAGAGCGACCCGACCTCCGAGTGGACCGGCACCTGGCGCGATCCCACCTTCAGCCCGCCGTCCAACGGCGGTCACCCGGAGAACGGGCTCACCGGTACGGCGTTCATGGCGAACTCCGACGACCTGAGCCTTCAGGTCCCGGCGGCGCAGGGCAAGAACCGGCTCTGGCGGAACACTTCGGTGGCCAACCTCGCGTCCGGCGCCACCGCGACGCTGGCTCCGCACACCGTCGGATACGAGTCCGACGAGGATCTCGACAACGGCTTCCGGCCGGCCGGCCTGATCCGGCTCTCCACGACTACCGGGCCGACGCCGGAATACCTGACCGACTTCGGCAAGAACGTCACGGAGGGCACCACCACCCACCACATGACGATGTACCGCGCGTCCAGCGGCGCGCTCGTGTTCGGGGCGGGCACCGTCCAGTTCGGCTGGGGCCTCGACACCAACCACGACAGCTCCTACGCCCCGGAACCGGCCGATGTGCGGCTGCAACAGGCATTCGTGAACCTGCTGGCCGACATGAGGGCACAGCCCGCGACCCGGATGAGCGGCCTGGTCGCCGCCAGCGCCTCGACGGACACGACCGGGCCGACCGCGACCGTCACGTCACCGGCGTCGGGCGCCTCCGTGGCCAACGGCGCCAAGGTCACCGTCACCGGCACGGCCGCGGACACCGGCGGCGGTGTCGTCGCCGGGATCGAGGTCTCGCTGGACAACGGCGCCACCTGGCATCCGGCCACCGGCACCACGTCCTGGACCTACTCGGGTTACCTCACCGGCGACGGCACCGGCACGATCAAGGTGCGGGCGACTGACGACAGCGCCAACATCGGTGCGGTGGCGACCCGGACGGTCGCCGTGACCGGATCCGCCAGCCTGTTCGGGGCCCGGATCCCGGCCACCCCGGCGGCAAGCGACAGCGACGCCACGGAGCTCGGCGTCAAGGTGATCCCGCAGACCGACGGATTCATCAAGGGCGTGCGCTTCTACAAGGGCGCCGGCAACACCGGAACGCACACCGGCCGCCTGTGGTCGGTGGACGGCGACCTTCTTGCCAGTGGCACGTTCAGCGATGAGACTTCGAGCGGCTGGCAGAACCTCGTCTTCGACAACGCAGTCCCGGTGGTCGCCGGCACCACCTACGTCGCCTCGTACACGGCGCCCAACGGACATTTCGCGGCGGATCAGTGGGCCTTCATCTACAACTCCTGGCAGGCGCCGCCACTGACCGCCCCGCGCAGTCAGGACTCCGGCGGTAACGGCGTTTACGGCAACGCGGGACATTTCCCGGGCAACTCGTACAAGGCGACGAACTACTACGTCGACGTGCTGTTCGATTCATCGACGTTGACCGGGCCCAGTGTCATCAGCGTGACCCCGACGCCGAACGCCGTCTACACGGCGACGTCGACGGCCGCGACGGCGACCTTCAACAAGCCGGTCAACGCGTCGACGATCCAGTTCACGATGACCGCGAACGGCGGAGGGACCGTCGCCGGCGCCACCTCCTATGACGCGGCGACGAAGACAGCCACGTTCACGCCGGGCTCAGCGCTCGTGGCCGACAAGAAATACACGGTGAGCGTGACCGCGTCGGACACCAACGGCAACGTGATGGCGTCGCCGCAGACCTGGTCGTTCACCACGGATCCTGGGTCGACGACGATCAGCAAGCTGTTCTCGGCCACCGACACGCCGGCCTCGCCCGCGGTCAACGACTCGGGCGCCATCTCGTTGGGCGTGAAGTTCACGCCCAACGGCGACGGCAAGGTGATCGGTGTCCGGTTCTACAAGGGCACTGGCAACGGTGGCACCCACACCGGCAGCCTCTGGTCGTCGACGGGAAGCCGGCTGGCGACGGCGACGTTCATGAGCGAATCGGGCAGCGGTTGGCAATACGTCTATTTCGCCGAACCGGTGCAGGTTTCGGACGGAACGACATACGTCGCGTCGTACTACGCGCCGCGCGGCAACTATGCGGTGACGAGCGGATTCTTCAATGCCAACTGGACGAACGGTCCGCTCACGGCGCCGTCCGGGAACAACGGCGTCTATCTGTACGGCTCGGACGCCTTCCCGACGAATTCCTGGTCGAACAGCAACTATTGGGTCGATCCGCTGTTTGTCGCGGCGCCCCCGCCGCAGCAGCCGACAGTCCCTGAGGGAGCCGTCACAGTGTTCTCGTCGGCGACGCCGACCAACCCGAACTGGAACGACTCGGGCAACGTCGAGCTGGGTCTGCGGTTCACCACGGACGTCGCCGGCACGGTCGACGGCGTGCGGTTCTACAAGGGCGTCGACAATGTCGGTACCCACCGGGCCACTCTGTGGTCGTCGACGGGCGCGCAGATCGCCACCGGCTCGTTCGTCGGGGAGACGGGCTCCGGCTGGCAGACGATGTTGTTCTCGGCGCCGGTAGCGATCAGCGCCAACACCGAGTACGTGGTGTCCTACTCGGCGCCCAGCGGGCATTATGCGGTGGATGTGAACGGACTGTCGTCCCCCGTGGTCAACGCGCCGCTGAGGTCGGTAGCCGGCGGTGGGTCGTATCTCTACGGAGGAGGCTTCCCCTCGAACGCGGTCGACCACAACTATTGGGTGGATGTCGTGTTCACGCCGGGTAGCTGACCGGCTGGAGCTGAGAGGAGATCTTGTGGGATCCCGGGGACGAGTACGTTGAAGATCGGCGTGGGGGAGAACGGCTCGCTGTTCTCCCGAGCCGGTAAGGCGTTGGCCTGGAGCTTCATCGGCACGGCCGTGTCGAAGTTCAGCACGTTGGCCATCGGTGTCGTGCTTGCCCGTGTCCTCGGGCCCCACGAGTTCGGCACCTTCGCTGTTGCGACGGTGGCCTTACTCGCACTGCTCAGCTTCAACGAGCTCGGGGTGAGCCTGGCCATCGTGCGATGGCCAGGCGACCCCCGCGAGATCGTCCCGACGGTCAGCACCATCTCGGTGGCGGCGAGCACCTTCATCTGCGCCGTTTGCTACGTCGGCGCTCCCGCATTCGCCACGGCCATGGGCGCGCCGGACGCCGCGCCCGTGGTTCGAGTGCTTGGTCTCAGCGTCATCGTCAGCGGCATCGCGGCCGCACCGGCCGCGATGCTTCAGCGTGGTTTCCGGCAGGACCGCAAGACGATCGCCGATCAGATCAGCGCATGGACCAGCGCTCTGGTCTCCGTGGCCCTGGCACTGTCCGGCGTCGGCGCGATGAGCCTCGCCGTCGGTCAGCTCGTCGGGTCGGCGGTCGGCGCAGCGCTTTTCATCGCGTTCGCGCCGCGCTCGCTGCGGTTCGGCTTCGACCGGGCGAAGGCCCGCGCACTGCTCAAGTTCGGACTGCCGCTGGCCGGATCCAGCATCGTGGTGTTCGCCTCCACCAATGTGGACAAGGTGCTGGTCGGCGCCGTGCTGGGTCCGGTGCCGCTGGGTTTCTACGTGCTGGCCGCCAACCTGTCGAACTGGCCCGCGACCATGTTCTCGCTGCCAGTGCGTTCAGTGGCACCAGCGCTGTTGTCGCGCCTCCAGGATGATCCGCCCACCATGCGCAAGACCTTCCTGTCGACCGGCGGTCTGCTCGCTGCGATCACGCTGCCCGCGTGCGTCGTGCTGGCCGCTGCCGCCGACCCCATAATCGCGTTCGTCTACGGCACGGCCTGGCAGCCGGCCGCGACCGTGCTCACCTGGCTGGGCCTACTGGCCGCGTTGCGCATTCTCTTCGAGCTCGTGTACGACTATTTCGTCGTCCTCGCGCACAGCCGGGTCGTCTTCACCGTGCAGGTCATTTGGTTCGTCGCGCTGGTTCCCGCGCTCTGGGCCGGCGCACACTACGGTGGCGCGGCTGCTGCGGCGTTGGCGGCGTTCGCAGTCGCGGCCCTGGTGGTTGCGCCGATCTACCTGTATGAGCTCTCGCGCACCGGCATCACGACGTCCGCGGTAGCCCGGCGGCTCGGACCGGCGGCGCTCGGATCTCTGGGCGCCGCCGCGGTGGCGGCAACAGCCTCTCGGCTCATCTCCGCGGATCTTCTCGCCATACTGGTTTCCGGCCTGGCCGCCGCGGCGGTGCTCGGACTGTTGCTGTACCGGATGCGGGACACCGTGAAGTCGCTGCGGTCGGTCGGAGCCACGGCGGACGAAGCCGCGGCTCCGGTCGTCATTGCCTAATCGTCTCGCTGAGGGGCCTCGAGGGCGGATTTGGCCAGGCTCACCGCGTTGAAGTCGTCGGCTTTACGGGTTCCGCGCAGCGAGCGGTAGCGCTGGCGCACCTTGTGACCCAGCACGCCCGACGCAGAACGCAGACCGCCGCCGGCCTGGGCCAGCGTCGGTCGTGAGGGAGCCGCCAGCGCGGCACGATAAATTTCCTCCTGCTTCACCGCGGCCCGTTGGAGGCTGAATCGCCCGACGGCGAGCCGGCGCCCGTAGTCCCCGAGCGCGGCCCGCTGATGCGGATCGGACAGCAGGGTCCGGAGGATCGCCGTGAGCCGATCGTGACCCGCTTCGGAGTCGTTGCCCACGCCGTACCACCCCTGCCGGAGGAAAACGTCGCAGGTGTCCGGCGTGAGCAGCTCCCAGAAGCCCTGTTCGCCCTGCACGACGAGGGGTTTGGCGAACGCGAGAGACCGCAGCGCCGAGCCGCCCATGCCGAGCATGATGTCGGCGGCCGCGTAAGCCGGCCGGGGATCCATCAACTGACCGGTGAGCACCACGGCCCGGCGACCAGCTCGTGCGTTGGCCTTGGCGGCACGGTCCTCGACCTGGGCGCGGGCGTTGCCGTCGCCGACAACGACCAGCCGTACCGGAATCTCCCGAGCGAGCTCACCGACCACGTCGACCGCGGTGAGCACGCCCTCGAGCTTGAGCTCGGGAACCAGCCGGCAGACCACCACGACGTCGACCACGGGGCCGGCCGGGTGGTCGTCGACGAGGCCGAACCGCGCGCGGAACTCGTCGGCGGGATGACCGGGTGCGTTGGCCACCACGTCCACCGGTGGTTCGATGAGGTACGTCGGGCCTGGCCGGCCGGCTGCGGTCTGCACCTGCAGTGCACGGGTGCCGACCACGAGCGGCATGTCCTTGGGCAGGAAAGGAGCGATGGCCATGGACATTACCGTGCAAACCGCAGTCGCGTCGCCGGCCGCAAAGGTGGCAGCGGCCGCCTCGAGCGCGGGCGGCCACTCGTACCCGTGAACGATGTGAACGCCATCATCGCGAATCAACCTGCGAAGCTGACGGGTTACCGTGGGTGACGGTCGCCGGCGGCTGTGCGGGATGGGGACATGCCGTAATCCCAGGTCGTGGACCAGCTGAACGAGCGGGCCATCGTCGCCGACCACCGTTACGTCGTGTCCAAGATCACGTACCGCGCCGGCAAGCTCGATAGCGTTCAGCTGGCTACCGCCCATCGCCATGTCGTGCGGGTAGACCAGTACACTCAGCCGGTCACGGCCCATTTTTCCCACCTAGAGTTCGTCGCCTGGCCGAGATTCTAGGAAGCGGCGACGGCGATGGGCACCGTCGAACGGTTGTCGTCCAGTTACCGACAGCCGAGGGGGGCCTTGGCAACAGATAATTGCCATGTTCCGGCCTTCCGGTGGATGACTTAGGCAGATGAGGCATCGCTAGGCTCACCGGTGAGTCGCGACTGGCGTGCGCACGAGCCACGTTTTGGAACGACGGGGACAGCGACCGGCGAGGAGAAGCAGCAAGGTGGATTTCTGGGACCTGACGAAGCTGGTGTTCCGGCGCTGGTACATCGCTGTGCCGCTGCTGCTTGCCACTGCTTTCGCTGCCGTGTACACCATGAACACGGTCCAGCCCGACTACAAGGCAACGGCGTACGTGCAGCTCATCCCGCCACCAGAGGCGTCGATTGCCAAGGACATCAAAACCTTGCGTAACCCGTGGCTCGATCTGGGGCTCGGCGCGCTGAACACGGCTGCGACGTACGCGACCGTCGACAAGAGGTTCCTCAACCAGTTGAAGACCGGCGGCATGAGCGACAACGTCGTCATCACCAACGGATACCCGGCCCCGATCGCGACGATCGAGGTCATCGGATCCAGTCAAGCGATAGCCACCGGCACGGCGGACGCGGTGGTCAAGCACTTCAACGACGTTGTCAAGTCACTCCAGGACGACTACGCCGTTCAGACCCCGGGACGGATCCTCACGCGGCGGCTGGACACCGGCACCAACCTCGAGGAAACGGGCGGCAAGGTCAAGCGGGCCCTGGTCGCCGTCCTGGGCGCCGGCGTTCTCGTCACGGCCGGGCTGACGATCGCGCTGGACGCTTTGATGAGCGGCCGATTCCGGCGGCGCGGTAAGCGGGGCGAGACCGAGGTCGACGAGAGCGTGGCCGAACCCGTGATCACGCCGACCGGCGGTCCGGGCGACCGGACCGTGAAGATTCAGGTTCCCCCACAGGCGTCGCGCCAACAGAGTGCGGTGCCGGCGGTGAACGGAGGCACGCCGGGCGAGACCAACGGCAGCAAGGGATCCGTCCGCAGGACGGCAGAGCACGCACCAACCGATGCGACGATCGTCCTGCCGTCTTCCGTCTACCCTAAGCGGGGCGACCGCAGGGATAGCAGGCGTTGACCTCGACCGTCGCGACACCGATCCATCCGGGTGACCTAGAGCCGTCTCTGCTGAATGGGCACACGTACCTGACTCGTCGGCGGCTCATGAAGCTGGATGCGGCGACGCTGATCAGCCTCATGCTGGTGCTGCTCACGGCGATCCCGGCGCGTTTGATCATCCCCGGCACCACGGATGTCGGGCGGCCCGCCATCGTCTTGTGCCTGGTCATGTTTTCCTGGTGGGTCCTGGTCCGCTTCAACCCGAACCTCGTACTTGTAGGCCCGCAGCCGATGCGATGGGCGTTGCTCATCTACTGGCTGTCGATCCTCGCCTCGTACGGCGCCGGGTTCCTCCGCGGCCTGACGGGCATGGAGGCCAACTCCTCCGACCGGTGGTTGATCAGCACGGCCGCGTTCAGCGGTCTCGTCCTCGCGGCGGCCGACGGCATCACCAACTGGGAGCGATTCCGCAGCGTCTTGCGCGCCTTCGTGTGGTCCGCCGCCTTTCTCGCCCTCATCGGCCTGATCGAGATGGCGCTGTCCCGGGACGTCACCCAATACCTGGTGATTCCGGGCTTGGCGGAGAAGGGCGCCGCACCCCCGTTGCAGGCGCGGGGCGGCGGACTCCGGGTGGCCAGTAACACGTCCCACTACATCGAGCTGAGCGCGGTGCTCGCAACGGCACTACCGTTCGCCATCCACTTGGCGCGCTACTCCGCCACGAAGAAGCAGCGCCGGCTCATCGCCGTCGCAGCGCTCCTGATCGGCGCCGGAATCCCGGCCACGATCTCTCGCACCGGCATCGTTGCGGTGCTGATCATGGCGCTGTGCCTCATGCCGCTGTGGACTTGGCGGTTGCGCTACAACGGCCTGCTGAGCTGTCTGGCCATGCTCGGCGTGCTGGCGGCGGCCAAGCCTTCATTCGCCGCGACGCTGCTGGACATGTTCACGAAGTTCAACGACGACCCGAGCATCACCTCGCGGACCGAACGGTACGAGTTGGTGGGCTACTACTTCGCCCAGACGCCCTGGTTGGGTCGGGGCACGGGAACGTGGGTGCCACCGCAGTACCAATACTTGGACAATCAGTGGCTGGCCACCGCGCTGTGCAACGGCATTGTCGGTATCGTCGCGCTGGCTTTGCTCTACCTGATCGCGTTGACGCTGGCGTTGCTGGCGCTGAAGCGCGCCACCACACCGGAGGACAAGCACGTCTGCGCCGCTTTGGTCAGCACGCAGCTCATAGCCATGTTCGTCTCGGCGACGTTCGACTCGCTGTGGTTCGACACATATGCGACGACGGTGGCCCTGACGTTGGGGCTCTGCGGCGCCGTGTGGCGGTTCACTCATCCGGCCCGACAAATCAGGACATCCACGGTCGGGCACTAGACGACTTGGTCAACCGGACCTGATTGCAGTGTGAGGCTGCGTCCGAGCCGTTCTGTTCAGGTCCTGGGGCCGGCAAGCCTGAGGAGCGCCGCCATCGTCTCCGCGCGGCGTGCCCAGGAATGCTCGCGCGCGAATGCGCGCCGCCGTTCCGCCGCCGGCGCATGGCGAGGCTGCGAGAGCTCTTCCACGACGGCAGCGCCGAACGCGACCGATCCCTCGGCCACCCTGATCAAGTCGGTGCCCAGCCAGTCGTTGGCCGGCAACGGGGTGGCCACCACCGATCGTCCGGCGGCGAGATACTCGAGGGTCTTGAGCGGGAAGCTCGAGCGATTGAACGCATTGTCCGCGTACGGGGTGAGCCCCACGTCGATGAGACGGAGGTAGGCAGGAAGGGATGCGAACGGCTTTCCGCCGACCCAGCGGACGTTGGGCCGATCGCACAGCGCGTCGAGCCGTTCAGTCCGGTAGCCGGGCACGGCCGGACCGACCAACAACAGCGAGACGCCGGTCTCGGCCACCGCTTCCAGCAGAGCGAGGTCTATCCGGTCGTTCAGGTAGCCGACGAAACCGGCGATGGGACCCGGCAGGTCGACATCGCCGGGATCGGGTGCGTTGTCCACGTCCTCGTAGGCCTCGGGAAGGCATCCGTTCGGAATCAGCTCGGCATTCCATCCTTCGGAGGCATACCGCTTCTGCAGACCGGGAGAAACGGCCGCGACCGCGTGGGCGCCGCTGATCGTCCGAGCCTCATCGCGAATCAGGCGTTCCCGTGATTCGCCGAGGAGCTCGGCGCCGGCCGGCAGATCGTCGGTGCTGAAGAAGACCCGGCGGCGGGCCGGCACCGCGGACCACAGCGGGGTGACACGGCACGACACGATTCCCGCGATTTCGCCTTCCCGGCCGTACAGGCGCCGGATAGCCGTGCGGGTACCCCGCTCGACCAGCGGCCCGGTCAGTCGGTTCAGGAAGGGCCGGCTCATCCCGGGAGTCACCCGAGTCACGGCCCGTGCCAGCGTCGGGCTCAATACCTGCAACGGGGGCCGTTCGGAAAGTGTCGAGGCGTAGGCGGGATTCTTGAGGGCGGTGAGCACCGACACCGGGGGTTCGATGTAAAGCACGGGGGCGTAGCGGCTCAGGGCGTCAGCCATGTGCCTATCGGTACCGCTCGGCCCGTACCAGGTGCTGTTGGCGAAGTAGACAACCAGGTCTTCGGGAGAACCCTCAAGACCAGCGGGCATCGTGTCGCTCACGGCGTGACCGGCTGGCCGGTGTCAGCCCAGACGTTGCCCTGCCAGACGTTGCCCGCGCCGTTCTTGTCCCAATACGCGACAGGTCCGTACTGGCCGCTCTTCGGGTGTACCTCGCGGCTGAACACGTTGCCGGTGACCTTGATGTTGAACGAGGTGCCCTTCGTTCCGGCGCCCCCGTACAACGTGTAGCCGCCGCCGGCCAGCAGGTTGTTCTCGATGATCGCGTCGTGCTGGACACCGAAGTCCTGGAACAAGGCGATGGCGGCGGTCTGGTCAAGTGTGTTGACGACAGTGTTGTGCCGAATCACCAGTTGCTGCCCGCCGCCCGGTCCGGAGTTCGACTGGATCATGTCCGTGTGATCGCCGTCGAAGTAGATCGGGTCGTGCAGGTAGTTGTCCTGAATCAGCCCGACGCTCGTGGAGATCGCGTCGGAGACGACGGACATGTCGTTCCGAAGAATCGTGATATGCCCACCCAGGTTGAAGATCGCGTGTTGCAGGCGGTCCTTCCCGTTTCCGCGGATCTCACTGTCCTGGACGACCAGGCCCTTCACATTCTCACGCTGGATGATTCCCCATTCGCCGGCGGTGATCACCCGAGAGTTCTTGATCGTCACGTTGTCGGCCTCGACGCTGATGTCGGCGCGGATGTCGACGCCGTTGACGACCGTCCCCGCCTTCTTGATGCGCAGGACGCTGGAGGAAGTCGCCTTCAGCTTGGTGCCGGCCGGGATGCCGGTGTTGCCCGCGCCTGGGAACGAGCCCCGTGCTCGGGAGACCGCGGCGGCCGCCTCGGTCTTGGCCGGGCGCGGGCTCGTCTTGCTTGGGTTCGCCGAGGCCGGCGAGCTGGGGGCCGAGGATCCGGACACCGACGGGCTGAGCGGGGCATACGGCCCGGAAGCCGACGCAGTTGCCTGGGGCCCGGCCGTCGCCTGAGAATCCTCCAGCGATGCTGCTGTCTCTTTGTCGCCCGACATGACCCAGCCGATCAGGCCAAGGGCGAGCACAACGACGAGACCGAGGGCCGCCCCGAGGACGATCGGCGTCCGATTCGGCGTAGACAAGGAATTCCTCCCGAGTGCGGCGACACCGGCACTCTACCGGCGGTTCCGAGCGAGACGATTGACCGTCTGGACGTGTCCGGACGGCGTGCGTACCGGACACCCTGACACATTCGGTCATCCGTCGTCGGCGGGGTGGACGAGAACTGCCGCCGCAGTGTCAGAAGGTCGACGGAGACCGCAGCGGGCTATTTGGGAGTGGTCCGCCCCCGGGCTACGGTGCACGCGACATGGTGCCGGCCAATAGGAAAGGGAGCCGCGGATGCAGTCCGTGCGGGAACGCTTCGTCGACCGTAACGAGTCCTGGGGCGGACGGCGCCGGGCGCGTCGGTGGGACTGGCTCGTGGAGGTCTTCCCGGACCTCGATCAGATGTCCGTGATCGACCTCGGGGGCGACGCGGCGACCTGGACCCAGTCGCCGTTGCACCCGAAGCAGGTGCACGTGGTGAACATCGACGTCCCACCGGCAGAAGTGCCGGACTGGATCACCGTTGACCAGGGCGACGCCTGTGCCCTCCCCGCGGAGATTGCGTCCCGCCGGTACGACCTCGTCTTCTCCAACTCGGTCATCGAACACGTAGGTGGCCACGAGCGGCGGCTGCGCTTCGCGGAATCGGTGCACAAGCTGGCGCCCGCGCATTGGGTACAGACGCCCTACCGGTACTTCCCGGTGGAGCCGCACTGGATTGCGCCCGGCATGCAGTTCCTGCCGGTCCGCGCCCGGGCAGCACTCGCCCGCCGGTGGCCGCTGGCCCACGTGCGCTCTGCCGACCTGCACGACGCGCTCACCGGCGTTCTCTGGACCGAATTACTGGACCGCAGCCAGATGCGTTACTACTTCCCCGGCGCGGAGCTGCTCAGTGAGCGGCTGGCCGGTCTCACCAAGTCGCTGATTGCCGTGAAACGGAGCTGAGCGTTTACCGCACCACGAAAGGGCGAGTCGTCGCCCGACTGGACGGCGACTCCGCCCCGACGGTCCATCCCCAGTGTCCGACCGGCGCGTCCTGCGCCGGAGAGCCGAGAGCCGGTGGTGCCAGTGCCAGGTAGCGGCAATACTGCCGGTGTGATCAGCGTCGTGGTCCCGGCCCACAACGAAGCGACCGTCATCGGGCGACTGCTGCGCGGCCTGCTGGCCGGCGCGCGCCCCGGTGAGATGGAGATCGTCGTCGTGCCCAACGGGTGCACCGACGACACCGCCGGCGTTGCCGCCTCGTTCGGTGAATCGGTCACCGTGGTGCCGCTTACCGAGCCCGGAAAATATGCGGCCCTGCGCGCCGGTGACGACCACGCCACCGGCGACGAGGTTGTCTACCTGGACGCCGATGTCGAGATGGACGCCGACGGGCTGCGAGCGCTGGCCGCCGCCCTGGGCGAGCCGGGTGTGCACGCCGTCGCGCCGGAGCGCGTCGTCGCCCTGGATCGCTCCTCCTGGCTGGTGCGGTGGTACTACGACGTATGGCAGGAGCTGCCGGGCGTACGGGAAGGGCTGTTCGGCCGCGGCGTCATCGCGGTCTCGCCGGAGGGGCGCAAGCGCCTGCGCGAGGTGCCCGACGTGATGGGCGACGATCTCGCCGCCTCGGTGGCGTTCACGCCGGACGAGCGAAAGGTGGCGACCGGCGCCAAGGTGGTGGTGCACGCCCCGCGCACCGTGGGTGACCTGGTTCGCCGGCGCATCCGGTCGGTCACCGCGACCACCCAGTTGCAGCAGGCCCGGCCGGGGACCGTCGACTCGGCGCGCACCTCGCGTGCCGACCTCGTCGAGATTCTGCGGCGCCGGCCCGCGTACGCCCCGAAGATGGCCGTTTTCCTGGCGGTGACCGTGGTCTGCCGCCGGCGGGCCCGGCGGGCGATCCGCTCCGGTGACTTCACCACCTGGCTGCGCGACGAGAGCAGCCGCGCGGCATGAGCGTGACGAACCCGCCGACGGTGGTCGTGACCGTCGTGACCTACAACAGCGCCGCCGTCCTGCCCGGCCTTCTCGACTCGCTCGAGGACGGGATGCGTGGGCTCGACTGGCGGCTGATCGTCGCCGACAACGCCTCGGCGGACGAGAGTGTCGCCATCGCCGAGAAGCTCGTGCCGCATTGCCGAATCGTGCAGACCGGGCGGAACGCCGGCTACGCCGCGGCGTTCAACGCCGCGTTGCGCGAGGCGGGGGAGTACGACGCCGTCCTGATCCTCAACCCGGATGTACGGCTGAGCGCCGGCTCGGTGGCCACCCTGATGACCCGCCTCGGCGGGGAGGTCGGCATCACCGTGCCGCGCATCCTCGACGAGAACGGGCATGTGGCGCTGTCATTGCGCCGGGAGCCGACGGTGGGCCGGGCGCTCGGCGAGGCGGTGCTGGGCCAGCGGGCCGGGCGATACCCGGCCCTGGGCGAGACGGTGGTGGACCGCGAGGCCTACTTCCGGGACGGCCGGGCCGATTGGACAACCGGTGCCGTGATGCTCATGTCGCGCGCCTGCCTGGACGCGTGTGGCCCGTGGGACGAACGGTTCTTCCTCTACTCCGAGGAGACCGAGTTCGCCCTGCGGGCCCGTGACCGCGGCTTCCGCACGACGCTGGTGGCCGACGCCGAGGTGGTGCACATCGGCGGCGAATCCCGGGTCTCGCCGGCCCTGTGGAGCCTTCTGACCGTCAACAAGGTCCGGCTGTATCGCATGCGTCACTCCGCGCCCGCCACCGCGCTGTTCTGGGGTGCGGTCTTCCTGCGGGAGGCCTCCCGGGCCGCCCTCGGCCACCCGCGCAGCCGCCGGGCCGCGGTGGCCCTGCTGCGCCCCTCGCGGTTGCCCTTCCCGCCGCCCGCTTAGCATTCGAAACGCCTGGTTAACGCCCACGTCGAGTTTTCTCGGCGTGGGCGTCTTCATGACCGCGAAACGGCCTTTTCCGCCCGTGCGCTCACCATCGCCGGAACGGTCGGATCCGCGCTGACCGTTCCGTGAATCGGGGAGACCCGGTCGGGCGAAGAATCTGCAAGCCGTTGGACGAATCGGACATGTCGCGATGTCGGCTTGGCGTCATATCTTCCGTCGTGGCAGGGGTGCTCAGTAGGTTCGCTGTCGGCTCCGCCGAACCTGTGCCGAGCTTTCGCGGCTGTCCTCATTGGGCGCTCGCGCCGCCCCCGCCCTTCGGAAGGACGACATGACGCCAGCACCAGCGAGATTCGCCCATCTCGACGCGGAAACCACCGAACTGACAAATCGGCTCATAGCCCTCGCGTCGCGAGGACTGCCCAAAATGTACAGAGCCGACACCGACGAGTTCGCGTTCACCCGCGTCTTCTCCACCGAGAGTGACCGAGTCGCTACGCGACTGTCCGGCATGAGCCTTCGGTACGCGGCGATCGTGGCGCTCGGCGTCCGCTGGCTTCCGGCCGACGCGCAGTGCGCGCAGCTCGGCGGGCACGCCCTTGAGGACTTCATCGCGTTACTGGTCAAGCGACAGGCCGTGAGCACCAACCTTGGCGACGTGGCCCTGATCGCCTGGGCCGCAGCCGAGGCCGGCCATCCGCTTCTGCCGGACGCCATCCGCCGCCTCGGCGAGCTCGACCGGCGCACCGCCCCCGAGTACGTGGTCGAGTGCGCGTGGGTGGTCTCGGCACTCGCGGCGGCGCGGCATCACCTCGATGTCGAAGAGCACCTGGCACAGGCGCGTGCGCGCCTACTGGGCAGCGTCCACCCCGGAAGCCCGGTCTTCCCGCACGTGACCGGTCCGGGCCTGGTGAAGTCCTACCGCGATCATGTCGCCTGCTATGCCGACCAGGTCTACCCGATCCAGGCCCTGGCCCGGCTCCACCACTCCGGCGACGACCCCGAGGCGCTGGCCGCCGCCGGTCGGACCGCCGATCAGATCTGCCGTCTGCAGGGCCCCGACGGGCAATGGTGGTGGTTCTACGACGCCCGTACCGGTGCGGTGATCGAGGGCTACCCGGTCTACTCGGTCCATCAGCACGCCATGGGCCCGATGGCGCTCAACGACCTCACCGACGCCGGCGGCGGCGACTACGGCGAGGCCACTCGCCGGGGGCTGCGCTGGCTGCTCGGCCCGGCCGAGCTCGGTCCGCGCCGGGGTGGTGACCCGATGCTGCTCGACGACGAGGGGCTGACCGTCCGCAAGGTGTACCGGGGCGACCCGCGCAAGGTCGTTCGGGGACTGCACACTGTAACCACGCGTGCACGCTCCGGCCTGCGTTTCCCGGTCATCGACAGCATTTACAAGCCGGCCGACCTTGATCGCGAGTGCCGGCCGTACGAGTTCGGCTGGCTGTACTACGCCTGGCTCGCCCAGCTGCCCGCTGCCGACCGCAAGGGGCCGGTGAGCTGAGATGGTGGCAGAGAACCACCTTCGCTCCGTGCCGCGGCCGCGGCAGGAACTTCTCGGCGTGCCGATGGATGCGCTGACTCTCGGCGAGACCGTGCAGCTGTGCATGGGTGCGGTCGAGACCGGAGACCTGCTCGAGGTCGGCGTCGTGAATGCCGCCAAGATCGTAAAGATGCGGCACGACCCGGCCCTGCGCGATGCCGTCACCGGTTGTGATGTGATCATCGCGGACGGGCAATCCGTGGTGTGGGCCAGCAGGGTTCTCCGCCGGCCGCTGCCGGAACGGGTGGCCGGCATCGACCTGTTCCAGCGCCTGCTCTACATGGCCGAGCAGCAGGGCCGCTCGGTGTACTTCCTGGGTGCCCGGACCGAGGTGCTCGACCGGATGATCGAGCGGATCCGCGCCCAGCACCCGGGCCTGCGCATCGCAGGCAACCACCACGGCTACTACGCCGACGACGAAGCCCCCGACATCGCCGATGCCATCAAGGGCAGCGGCGCCGACCTGCTCTTCCTCGGCATGACCTCGCCGAAGAAGGAGGTCTTCGTGGCCACCTACGGCGCCCGCACCGGCGCCAAGGTCGTCCACGGCGTGGGCGGCTCGTTCGACGTGCTGGCCGGGGTCGTCAAGCGGGCGCCGCGGTTGTGGCAGCGGATGGGCTGTGAATGGCTCTACCGCGCCCTGCAGGAGCCGCGCCGGCTCGGCAAGCGTTACCTGACCACCAATGCCGCCTTCGTCGGCCTGGTCGCCGGCGAATGGGTCCGATCCTTCCGGTCCGCTCCGACCGGCGAAAGCAACTGAGGGAGACTGCACATGCGAGTCGTCATCGCCGGACAGGGCTACGTCGGGCTGCCGCTGGCGGTCCGCGCGGCCGAGGTCGGCCACGAGGTCGTCGGGTACGACGTCGACATCCTCCGCATCGGCCGTCTCGCCGAGGGCGAGTCGTACGTCGAGGACATCCCGGCGGAGCGGCTGCGGGCCGCGATCGCAAGCGGGCGGTACAAGCCCAGCGCCGATCCGGCCGACTGCGCCGGTTACGACATCGCGATCATCACGGTGCCGACGCCGCTGCGCGACGGGGCGCCCGATCTGTCGTACGTCGAGGCGAGCGCCGAGTTGCTGGCCGAGCACCTGCGGCCGGGCGCCACCGTGGTCCTCGAATCGACCACCTACCCCGGCACCACCGAAGAGGTGGTCCGCCCCATCCTGGAGAAGTCCTCGGGCCTCGCGGCCGGCGTCGACTTCCACCTCGGGTTCAGCCCGGAGCGGATCGACCCGGGCAACCCGACCTGGACCGTCGTCAACACTCCGAAGATCGTGTCCGGCGTCGACGAGGAGTCCCTGGCCCGGGTCAAGGGCTTCTACGAGACCGTCGTGGAGACCACGGTGAGTGTCGCGTCGACGCGGGAGGCCGAGCTCGCCAAGCTGATCGAGAACACCTTCCGGCACGTCAACATCGCGCTGGTCAACGAGATCGCGATGATCTCCAACGACCTCGGCATCGACGTGTGGCAGGCGATCGACGCGGCCTCGAGCAAGCCGTTCGGTTTCATGCGGTTCACCCCGGGCCCGGGCGTGGGCGGGCATTGCCTGCCGATCGATCCGTCCTACCTGTCGTGGCGGGTGCAGCGTGCCCTCGGCCAGAGTTTCCGCTTCGTCGAGCTGGCCAACGACATCAACAACCACATGCCCGACTACGTCGTCCGGCGCCTCATCGACGCGCTCAACCGGCGGCAGCGCTCGGTCTCCGGCAGCCGGATCCTGCTGCTCGGCCTGGCGTACAAGAAGAACACCGGCGATGCCCGGGAGTCGCCCGCGGTCCGCGTGGTGCAGTTGCTGCGCCAGATGGGCGCCGAGGTCCGGGTCGCCGACCCGCACGTGGTCGAGGCCGTGCACGGCGCGTCCGACCTCACCATGGTCGAGGCGGACGCCGAGGAGCTGCGGGCCGCCGACGCGGTCGTGCTGCTGGCCGACCACGACGCGTTCGACTACGAGTTGATCGCGGCCGAGTCCGCTTACGTCCTCGACACCCGCCGGCGCCTGGCCGCCGGTGCCGCGGTCGAGGTGATCTGAACGTGCCGCGGATCATCTGCGTGGCCGGCGCACGGCCCAACTTCATGAAGGTCAAGCCGGTCATGGACGCGCTCGAGGCGCGCGGCGCCGAGGTGGTGCTGGTGCACACCGGGCAGCATTACGACGCCGCGATGAACGACGTGTTCTTCGCCGACCTCGGCCTGCGTCCGCCCGATCGCCACCTGGGCACCGGCTCCGGCACGCACGCCGAGCAGACCGCTCGCGTGATGACCGCGTTCGAGCCGCTCGTGGACGAGCTGCGTCCGGACGCGGTCGTGGTGGTCGGCGACGTGACCTCGACCCTGTCGTGCGCGTTGGTGGCCGCGAAGGCCGGGGTGCCGGTCGCGCACGTCGAGGCCGGCTTGCGCAGCCGCGACTGGGCCATGCCGGAGGAGATCAACCGAGTCGTGACCGACCGCCTCAGCGAGTTGCTGTTCGCCCCTTCTCCGGACGGCGTGGACAATTTGCGCGCCGAGGGCTACCACGACGACCAGATCCACCTCGCCGGCAACGTCATGATCGACACGTTGTACGCCAACCTCGACCGGGCTCTCGCCTCGGACATCCTGCACCGCTACGAGCTCACCCCCGGCGGGTACGCGCTCGCGACCTTGCATCGCCCGGCCAATGTGGACGATCCCGGAATGCTCGGCGCGTTGCTCACCGCGCTCGGTGAGGTGGCCCAGGAGTTGCCGGTCATCCTGCCGGTGCATCCGCGCACCGCGGCCCGGCTCGAGCTGGCCGGTCTGCCCGGTGGGATTCGCCTGGTGCCGCCCGCCGGTTACCTCGACTTCATCGCCCTGCAGGCGTCGGCCCGGCTGGTGCTGACCGACTCGGGCGGGATTCAGGAGGAGACGACGGCGCTGGGCGTTCCGTGCCTGACGATGCGCGACTCCACCGAGCGCCCGATCACGGTCACCGAGGGCACCAACACCCTGGTCGGCCGCGACCCGGCGCGGATCGTCGGCACGGCCCGTCAGGTGCTGGCCTCGCCGCCGGCGAAGCGGGCCCCGGCCCTCTGGGACGGCCACGCAGGCGATCGCATCGCGGACACGCTGCTGTCCTATCTCGCGGCTCCGGTGCGGTTGCGGCCGACCGATCTGCGGGAGACCGTCGTGGGCTCCTGATCGAGACGCCGAGATGTTGCGGCCCGGTCCCCGGTGGGGGCCGGGCCGTTCGCGTGCCACCGGTCGCGCGGCCTACCGGAACGGCCGAACGGATCGGGATATCCGCTGATCGGCGGGCATCCGGGCCGGTACGGCCAAGATCATGTCCGTCGACCGGGCCGATTGTTCACGCACGTCACCCGCACCGTTCACGCTGTCGGCCAAGCGACTGATACTGCCGTCAGCCTACTGCGATATATCTCTCAGGAGTTCTTCGCTCGCAGAAGCCTTGCGGCGTACCGACCATCGTCCCGACCACTGAGGGCCGCAGCGCAGCGCGTGTGCGGCGGGAGGCGATACTCATGCGCAACCTCATGACGTTCCGGTGGCGGTCGCTGCTGGTGTTCGTCCTTGTCGCCGCGGGCCTGCCGGTCATCGCGGCCGGGCCGGCCGCCGCCGACGCGTGCGCCCCGCTGATCAATCCCATCGCCTGCGAGAACAGCAAACCCGGCACACCGCCCAGCACATGGGACATTTCCGGCTCGGGAAGCGCGGCGCTTCAGGGCTTCAGCACACAGATCAGCGTCAACGTCGGCGAGACGGTGAACTTCAAAATCAAGTCCACCGCTACCTCGTACCGCCTCGACATCTACCGGATGGGCTACTACGGCGGAAACGGCGCACGGCTGATCACCTCAGTCAATCCGGTCGGCCGGCAGACGCAGCCAAATTGCCTGAGCCAGGCCAGCACCGGCCTGGTCGACTGCGGCAACTGGGCGGTCTCGGCATCGTGGCCGGTGCCGTCCACCGCGGTCTCGGGCATCTATTTCGCCCGGCTGGTCCGCACCGACGGCACCTCCGGCGCCAGCCACATCCCGTTCGTGGTGCGCGACGACTCCAGCCATTCCGGTGTCGTCTTCCAGACCTCCGACTCGACCTGGCAGGCCTACAACCAGTACGGCGGCAACAGCCTCTACGTCGGCTCGCCCGCCGGGCGGGCCTACAAGGTCAGCTACAACCGGCCGATCACCACCCGCGGCACCGGAGCCGAGGACTTCGTGTTCAACGCCGAGTACCCGATGGTGCGTTGGCTCGAAGCCAATGGGTACGACGTCAGCTACATCGCGGGCGTCGACGCGGACCGCAGCGGCGCACTGCTGAAGAACCACAAGGCATTCCTGTCCGTGGGCCACGACGAGTACTGGTCGGGGCAGCAGCGGGCGAACGTGGAAGCGGCCCGCGACGCCGGCGTTCACCTCGCGTTCTTCAGCGGCAACGAGGTCTTCTGGAAGACCCGGTGGGAGGCGTCGACCGACGGCTCGAACACGGCGTACCGGACGATGGTCTGCTACAAGGAGACGCACGCGAACGCGAAGATCGACCCGACCGCGGCGTGGACCGGCACCTGGCGCGACCCGCGGTTCAGCCCGCCGGCCGACGGCGGCCGGCCGGAGAACGGCCTGACCGGCACGATCTTCAAGGTCAACGCGGGCACGGTGAGCCTCAAGGTGCCGGCGGCCGACGGCAAGATGCGGCTCTGGCGTGGCACGACCGTGGCCACCCAGGCCGCCGGGGCCACCGCCACCCTGGGCAGCGGCACCATCGGGTACGAGTGGGACACCGACGAGGACAACGGCGCCCGGCCGCGTGGCCTGATCAAGCTGTCCACGACCAGCGCCTCGGGTCTGGACGTGTTGCAGGACTACGGCTCCACCTACGCCGGCGGCAGCGCCACCCACAACCTGACGCTGTACCGCGCGCCCAGCGGCGCCTTGGTGTTCGGCGCCGGCACGGTGCAGTGGTCCTGGGGGCTGGACAGCAACCACGACCGCGGCTCGGGCGCGGCCAGCACGCCCATGAAGCAGGCGACCGTCAATTTGCTGGCCGACATGGGCGTTCAACCCGGCACCCTGCAATCCGGGCTCACCGCGGCCGCCGCCTCCACCGACACCGTCGGCCCCGCCGCGGTCATCACGACCCCGGCGGCCGGCGCGAACCTGCCGGCCGGCGCGACGACAGCCATCTCCGGCACCGCCACTGACTCCGGCGGCGTCGTCGGCGGCGTCGAGATCTCCACCGACAACGGGTCGACCTGGCACCCGGCCAACGGCCGCGGGAGCTGGACGTACAACTGGACGCCGAGCACCGCGGGAACGACCACGATCCGGGTGCGGGCCACGGACGACAGCGGCAACGTCGGCGCCGACGTCACGCGGTCCGTCACCGTCGGCGCCCGTACCTGCCCGTGCACCATCTGGAGCGCGGGAACCGTCCCGGCCACCCCGGCCGATCCGGACAGCGCCGGCACCGAGCTCGGCATCCGGTTCCGGGCGGACGTCGCCGGTCAGGTCACCGCCATCCGGTTCTACAAGAGCAGCACCAACACCGGCACCCACGTCGGGCGTTTGTGGACCAATTCCGGCACCCAGCTGGCCAGCGTCACGTTCACCGGCGAATCGGCGTCCGGCTGGCAGCAGGCGAACCTGTCCACCCCGGTGACGCTGGCCCCGAACACGACGTACGTCGTCTCCTACTACGCCCCGAACGGTCACTACGCGGGCGACACGAGTTACTTCGCCAACCAGGGTTTCGACAGCGCGCCACTGCACGCGCTGAGGGACGGCGTGGACGGCGTCAACGGCGTCTACCGCTACGGCACGGGCTTCCCGACGCTGGCGTGGCTGAGCGCCAACTACTACGTCGACGTGGTCTTCACCACCGGCGCCGGCGCGCCCGACACCACGGCGCCGACGGTGACCGCGCGTACGCCGGCATCCGGCGCGACCGGCGTGCCGGTCACCACCACTGCCACCGCCACCTTCAGCGAGCCGGTGCAGAGCGCCACGATCAGCATGGGTCTCAAGAACGCGGCCGGCGACAGCATCGCGGGCGCCGCCGCCTACAACTCCGCCACGAACACGGCGACGTTCACGCCGTCCGCCGCGCTCGCCGGGAACACGACCTACACCGCGAGCGTCAGCGGGGCCAAGGATCTCGCCGGCAACACCATGACCGCCACCTCCTGGTCGTTCACCACGGCGACGGTGACCACGCCACCGGCCGGCACCACGTACACGATCTGGCCGGCCACGGCCGTCCCCGGCACGCCGGCCGACTCGGACACCGTGGCGGTCGAGCTCGGCACGCGGTTCCGGTCCGACGTCGCCGGACAGATCACCGGCATCCGCTTCTACAAGGGCAGCGGGAACACCGGCACGCACGTCGGGCATCTGTGGAGCGCGAGCGGCACGTTGCTCGGCACGGCGACCTTCAGCGGCGAGTCGGCGACCGGCTGGCAGACCGCCAGCTTCGCCACTCCGGTGACGATCGCGGCGAACACCACCTACGTCGTGTCCTACTACGCACCGGTCGGCCGCTACGCCGGCGACACCGGCTATTTCGCGAGCACCGGCGTGGACAACGGCCCGCTGCACGCCTTGCGGGACGGGGTGGACGGCGCCAACGGGCTCTACCGGTACGGCGCGGGCGGGGGCTTCCCTACCAACACCTGGCAGTCGACCAACTACTGGGTTGACGTCGTCTTCACGGCCCCCTGAGGAGAGTGACCCCTTGAAACGAACGACAGACCGGCGGCGGCGCCTGATTCCCGCGCTGGTGGCCTGCCTGGCCCTCGTGGCTGGGGTGCTCGTCGCGCCGACGGCGGCAGCCGCTGCCACCTGCCCCTGCACCATCTGGCCGAGCACGGCCGTTCCGGCCGTGCCGTCCGACCCGGATACCGCGGCGGTCGAGGTCGGGGTGAAATTCCGGTCCGACACCGATGGGTACGTGACGGGCGTGCGCTTCTACAAGGGCAGCGCCAACACGGGTACGCACATCGGCCACCTGTGGTCGGCGACCGGCACCAACCTGGGCACCGTCACCTTCACCGGCGAGACCGCGTCGGGCTGGCAAACCGCCACCTTCGCCAGTCCCATCGCGATCAGCGGGAACACGACCTATGTGGCGTCGTACTACGCGCCGAACGGCCGGTACGCCGGTGACGAAGGGGCCTTCGCATCGGCGGGAGTCGACAACGCGCCCCTGCATGCGCTGCGCGACGGTGCGGACGGGGTGAACGGCGTCTACCGGTACGGCGCCGGTGGGGGATTCCCCACCAGTTCGTGGCAGTCGGCGAACTATTGGGTCGATGTCGTCTTCAACAGCGCAGCCACCGACTCGACGCCGCCGACCGTGACCGCCACCAGCCCGGCGCCCGGCGCCGTCGGGGTGGCCACCAACGCCACGGCCAGCGCCACCCTGAGCGAACCGCTGCAGACCGGCACCGTGGCGCTCGCCGTCCGGGCGGGCAGCACCACGGTGGCCGGCACGGCGGCGTACAACGCGGGCACCCGGACGGTCACGTTCACCCCGTCGAGCGCACTCGCCACGAACACGGTTTACACCGCGACGGTCAGCGGGGCGAAGGACACAGCCGGCAACACCATGTCGGCGTACTCCTGGACGTTCACCACGGTGGAATCCACCGGGACTGGTTGCCCGTGCAGCATCTGGCCGGCCACTGCGACGCCGGCCACCGCCTCGACCAACGACAACAGCCCGGTCGAGGTCGGCGTGAAGTTCCGCGCCGGCGCGGCCGGCTACATCACCGGCCTGAAGTTCTACAAGGGCAGCGGCAACACCGGCACCCACACCGGCTCGATCTGGAGCACCACCGGCGCGCGCCTGTCGACCGTCACCTTCACCGGGGAGAGCTCGACCGGCTGGCAGACTGCCACGCTGCCGAACCCGGTCGCGATCACGGCGAACACCACCTACGTCGCGTCGTATCACACCGACGCGGGCTTCTATGCCTCGACCACCAACGGCCTTTCCGCGGCGGTCACCCGTGGGCCGCTGACCGCTCTCGCGAACGGCGCCGCCGGTGGCAACGGCGTCTACCGGTACGGCGCCAGCGGCTACCCGGACAGCACCTACCAGTCGACGAACTACTGGGTCGACGTCGTCTTCGACACCACGGCCACCGACACCGTCGCACCAACCCTGATCACGCGTGCGCCGTCGTCCGGCGCCACCGGCGTCGCGGCGACGACGGCAGTCACCGCGACGTTCAGCGAGCCGGTCACGTCGTCGAGCGTGACGCTGACCGGGCCGTCCGGCGCGGTCGCCGGCACCGCGGCGTACAACTCGAGCACCGCCACGGCCACGTTCACCCCGTCGACCGCGCTGGCGTACTCGACGGGATACACGGCCACTGTCAGTGGCGCGACGGACTCGGTCGGCAACGTCATGACGCCGGTGTCCTGGAGCTTCACCACCGCTGCCGCGCCACCGCCGCCACCCGATCAGGGACCCGGCGGGCCGGTGCTCGTCATCAAGTCGTCGGCGACCGGCGCAAGCGGATTCACCTCGTTCCTCGCCGAGGTGCTGCGCACCGAGGGTCTCAACGAATTCGCGACCACCGACCTGGCCACGGTCACCGCCGCGACGCTGAGCCAGTACGACGTGGTGCTGCTCGGCCAGACCGCCCTCACCGCCGCCCAGGTCAGCATGTTCAGCACCTGGGTCACCGGCGGAGGCAACCTGATCGCGTTCCGTCCGGACGCGCAACTCGCCGGGCTGCTCGGCCTCAGCTCCACGAGCACCACGCTCGCGGAGGGCTACCTCAAGGTCGACACCACGTCGTCACCCGGCGCGGGCATCACGGATCAGACGGTGCAATTCCACGGCACGGCCGACCGATACACGCTGAACGGGGCCCGAGCCGTCGCCACCCTGTACTCGAACGCGACCACGGCCACCACCAACCCCGCCGTGTCACTGGTGAGCGTCGGATCCAACGGCGGTCAGGCCGCGGCGTTCAGCTTCGACCTGCCGCGGTCGCTGGTCTACACCCGCCAGGGCAACCCGGCGTGGGAGGGCCAGGAACGCGACGGCTCGTCGCCGAGGCGATCCGACGACCTGTACTTCGGCGGCACCAGCGCCGACTGGGTCAACCTGTCGAAGGTCGCCATCCCCCAGGCCGACGAACAGCAGCGGTTGCTGGCCAACCTGATCGGCGCCATGAACCTGGATCGCAAGCCGCTGCCGAAGTTCTGGTACTTCCCGCGCAGCCTCAAGGCAGTTGTCGTCGCGACCGGTGACGATCACGCCGTGGGCGGGACCTCGGCCCGGTTCGCCCAGTACGCCGCGAACAGCCCGGCGAACTGCGTGGTCGACGACTGGCAGTGTGCCCGATACACCTCGTATGTCTTCCCGAACGCGCCGCTGACCAATTCCCAGGCGTCGTCCTTCCAAGCGCAGGGTTTCGAGGTCGGGCTGCACACCAACACCAACTGTTCCGATTTCACGCCGAGCTCGCTGAGCGGGTTCTACACCGAGCAGCTGGCAACCTGGCGGGCGAAGTACAGCTCCGTGCCCGGCCCGGCGACCAACCGTACGCACTGCATCGTCTGGTCGGACTGGTCGAGCCAGCCGTCCACCGCCGGGGCGAACGGGATCAGGATGGACACGAACTACTACTACTGGCCCGGGTCCTGGGTCGCGGACCGGCCCGGCTTCATGACCGGCTCCGGCATGCCGATGCGCTTCTCCGGAAAGACCGGTGGCTTGATCGACGTGTATCAGGCGGCCACCCAGATGACCGACGAGTCCGACCAGAGCTATCCCTTCACCGTCAACCGGTTGCTGGACAACGCGGTGGGCTCGTTGGGCTACTACGGCGCCTTCACCGCCAACATGCACACGGATGCCGGCACCGAGTTCGAGAGCGACCAGCTGCTCGCCTCGGCGCAGGCCCGCGGTGTGCCACTGATCACGGCCAAGCAGCTGCTCACCTGGGTGGACGGGCGTAACGCCTCGTCGTACTCGGGCATCTCGTTGTCGGGGAACAACCTTTCGTTCACGGTCAACGTGGGCGCGGGCGCCAACGGCTTGACCGGCATGGTGCCCACGCTGGGCCCCGGCGGGCGGACGCTGACCACGCTGACCCGGGCCGGCTCGGCGGTGTCCTTCAGCCGAACGACGATCAAGGGCGTCGAGTACGCGATGTTCACGGCCACGCCCGGGGCATATGTGGCTGGATACGGTTCCAGCGCCGCCGCGCTTGCGGTCACCGCGACGGTGCTCGAGGCCGGCCCCACAACGGCGGACGTCACGCTGGGCGGGACCATTGCCGGTCAGACCACGGTCGAGTACGGCACGGACGCCGCGCGGCTGTCCGCGAAGGTCGTGGACGGCACCCAGGCAGCCGAGCGGACCGTGCAGATCGAGGGGCTCAAGCCGGGCACCACGTATTGGTACCGGGTGCGGGTCACCTCACCGGGCGGGAGGACGACGACGGTCTCGCCGCTGCACCGGCTCGTCACCGAGGCCCCGGACGCGAAGGCCCCGGGCATCTCGGCCGTGACCGCACTGCCGCGGCCGGACGGCACGGCGACAGTGTCGTGGCGGACGGACGAGTCGGCCGCCGCGCTCCTGCAGGTCGGGGAGAAGGCGAACGCGCTCGCCGACTGGCCGGGCGACGTTGAGGGCCGGCAGCACAGTGCGACGGTGACCGGGCTGAAGCCGCGAACCATGTACTACTACCGGGTCCGCAGTGTCGACGCTGCCGGCAACACCACCGTCTGGCCCGCCGTGGACCAGCCGGCGGCGGCGTTCGTCTCCGCGGCGGTCGGCGTGGCCGACTACACCCTGGCCGGCCTGCGCACCGGAAAGGGGAACCACACCACCGTGACCGCCGATGGCGTGCGGCTGTCGGGCAACGCCCGGAGCGGCAGCATGGTGTCCCGCGTGCTCGACGCGGGGCAGATGGTCACCTGGGACCGGCTGTCGTACCAGGCGTCGGCACCCACCGGCACGACGGTCCGGCTGTACGTCCGCACCGGCAGCACCTCAGCCCCCGGGCCCGGTTGGACTGGCTGGAAGCTGGCAGGCCAGGGGGACAGGGTTGTGGGCGGCTCGCGGTACGCGCAGTACCGGGTGGAGCTGACTCGCGACAACCGTGATGCCTCGCCGGTCCTGCACGGGGTCGGTATCACCTCGGACGCGCAACCGCTGGACACGCCGACCGAGACGCAGCGGTAGGCCACTACTGCTCCGGCGCAAGAAGGACAGAGCCCCTGGCCGCCACCAGGGGCTTTTTCCTTCCCCGGTACGGTCCGAGCAGGCATTGCGTTGGTAAGCGAAGGTGTGGCGACGGCCGCGGAGCATCGCGATCGGTGCGTAAACCCGGCTGCGTCGCTGCGGCAGCTCCTCGCGCAGGCCGACGACCAGGTCAGGCAGGTCCGCCCGCTGGCGGATGGGCCGATAGTTCTGGTCCTCGAGCACGGCCCGCGGAACGGGACCGACTATGCACAGTCAATGGGCCCGCCGATGCGGGCCCATTCCAAGGCGGCTTGGGTTGACCTCATCCCGAGGAGGCGATTCGAGTGCGCGCTCGTCGGCCACCGCCGCAACACGGCAATATCGGGGGATCGTCCCCCATGACTTGCGTACCCCTTGTTACCGGACCAGCCAACGACGACCTAATAGGCACCGGAACTGCGCGCGACCGCGCTGACGGTGCGGGCCAGGATCGCGAGGTCCATGGACAGCGACCAGTTCTCCACGTACGTGAGGTCGAGCCGGATGGACTCGTCCCAGGACAGGTCGGAGCGGCCGGAGACCTGCCACAAGCCGGTCATGCCGGGCTTGACCACGAGCCGGCGACGCATGTCGGCGGGGTAGGCGGCGACCTCCCGGGCGAGCGGGGGCCGGGGGCCGACCAGGGACATGTCGCCCTTGAGCACGTTTATCAGCTGGGGCAGCTCGTCGAGGGACAGACGTCGCAGCCAGCGGCCGACCGGGGTGATCCGGGGATCCTGGCGCATCTTGAACAGCTCGCCGTCGGTGTCGTTGAGGTTGCGCAGCTCCTGCAGGCGGGCCTCGGCGTTGACCACCATCGTGCGGAACTTGTAGAGCTCGAAGAGGCGGCCGTCCTTGCCGACCCGTTCCTGTTTGAAGATGGCCGGCCCGCGTCCGTCGGGGCCGAACTTCACGAGCAGGGCGAGTACGAGCAGGAGCGGCGAGCTGAGCGTCAGCAGGATCAGCGCCCCGACTCGGTCGAAGGCGTTCTTGATGAGCCGGGAGCTGCCCTTGAGCCGCGGGTGTTCGACGTGCAGCATGGGCAGGCCGTCGACCGGGCGGATGGTGGTGCGGTCGCCGGCGACGTCGACCAGCGTGCTGGCGACGATGAGGTCGATCTCGTCGCGTTCGAGTTGCCAGGCGAGGCGGCGCAGCGCGGGCCCGTCGAGCTCGGGGCAGGAGAGCACCACGACGGTGTCGGCGCCGGAGAGGCTGACCGCGGCGGCCACGCCGTCGAAGTCGCCGTAGATCTCGGGCATGCCGGCGACCGTCGCGGAGTCGGCGATCTGGCCGGCTGGCACGCAGGCGCCGAGGATGCCGAGGCCGTGGTGGCTTTCCCGACGCAGCCGGCGGGTCATGTCGGCGACCGCCCGCGCGTGCCCGACCAGAATGACCCGGTGCAGACGGTTACCCCGGGCCCACGAACGGTGCAGCATCTGCCGATAGGCGTATCGGGCGACCAGGCCGAGGGCGGTGGCCAGGGGAACTGCGATGAGAACGTATCCACGTGCCAAACGGAGGTCGAACGCGAATGAAAAAATGGCCAGAGTAGCAGTGAGGCCTAGTCCGGATCGAACTACTCTCGCGTATTCGTCGGTGCCGACGAACAGATGCCGGCTCTCGTGTGCCCGGTTGAGTGCGAGCACGGTGATCCAGGCAAGTGGGAAAAGCAGCGTCAGCAGCAGATAGACCAGCAGGAACGGCGCCGGCCCCACCGAGCCGAATCGCAGGAACAGGGCTGAGCCGGCCGCAACGAGCCCGACCGTGTAGTCGATGAGGTACAACCGCCAGGTGTACCGGCCACGCCAGTCGGGACGCGGGGGAGCCTGGCGAAACCCGGCCGGCCGCACGGCCAGGAGCTGGGATTCTTCACGGGTGATCTCGACTGTCGACCCTGGGTCGATCGTCTGCACGCCTAGCCTCCGTCATTGATGGCGGTCAACCACGGTCCGTCTTCGGGCCTCTGTCGGACATTCCGGTCGAGGCGGTGTGTAACTGGTTCAGATTTTCACGGTCGGGTGGCGACCCAGCGGACTCCAACCGAGAGCCTGCTTAATCCGGTGGGTCACGCGCTACACCTTTCCGTGCGAGAGGAATGGCGAATCGGATGATGCCATTTCCAAACACTACTCATGTTGGTCAAATCGGGCGTACCGGAAAATTGCCATAATCCGGAACTTAATGTTCTCTAAATGTTGGAGATAACCCGCAACTCATACTCCAAAGCGCCGTGCGGGTCAACGGTCCGAAGAGGAATTCGGTATGTATTAAATCCGACCACGTTCCGCGATATATGTGTTACAGGCTTCATATAGCGGCAGGAGACCCGTGGCCTGCGCCTCCGCCAGCGTCGGCGCCGCGGCGTCCTTGGTGGACAGTTCGGGGCTCGCGGCCGGCCAGGCGATGCCGAGCTCGGGATCGAGCGGGTTGATCCCGTGCTCGTGCCCCGGGCGATAGGTGCTCGAGCAGAGGTACGTCACGGTGGCGCCCTCGGTCAGCGAGCAGAACGCGTGCCCCAGCCCCTCGGCCAGGTAGACGGCGCGTCGGTCCCGGTCGTCCAGCGGGACGGCTTCCCACGAGCCGAACGTCGGCGAGCCCACCCGGATGTCCACGACCACGTCGAGGATCGCGCCCGAGACGCACGTCACGTACTTGGCCTGGCCGGGCGGCACGTCGGCGAAGTGGATGCCGCGCACCACGTCGCGGGCCGAGGTGGAGAGGTTGGCCTGGGCCAGGTCGAGCGGGTGGCCGACGACCTCGGCCAGCTTGTCGAAGCGGTACCACTCGAGGAACACGCCGCGGTCGTCGCCGTGCTGGACGGGAGTGATCTCGAAGGCGCCCTCGATGGTCAACGGCCGGATCTTCACCGCGCGCCTCCGAACTTTCCGGAGCCGAGCAGTCGCACCAGGTAGTCGCCGTACCCGCTCTTGAGCAGTGGCTCGGCCAGCGAGCGCAGGCCCTCGTCGGAGACGAAGCCGAGCCGCCAGGCCGCCTCCTCGATGCAACCGATCTTGAGGCCCTGCCGCTCCTCGATCACCCGGACGTACTCCGAAGCCTGCACCATCGACTGGAACGTGCCGGTGTCCAGCCAGACCGTGCCCCGGTCGAGGACGGTCACATCCAGCCGGCCCTGGCGCAGGTACTCCTCGTTCACCGCGGTGATCTCCAGCTCGCCACGCTCGCTGGGCACCAGCTTCTCCACGATCCGCACCACGTCGGCATCGTAGAAATAGAGACCCGGCACGACGTACGTCGACTTGGGCTTCTCGGGTTTTTCCTCGATCGAGAGAACCTTGCCGTTCTCGTCGAACTCCACCACCCCGTAGCGCTCGGGGTCGGCCACCGGGTACGCGAAGACGCGGCCGCCCGCGGGGGAGGCGAACTGGGCGAGCTGACGGCCCAGGCCCACCCCGTGGAAGATGTTGTCGCCCAGCACCAGCGCGACCGGCTGGTCGCCGATGAAGTCGGCGCCGATCTTGAACGCCTGGGCGATCCCGTCGGGGCTGGGCTGCGCCGCGTACGACAGCGAGAGCCCGAGCCGGGAGCCGTCGCCCAGCAGCCGCTGGAAGAGCGGCTGGTCCTCGGGAGTGGTGATCACCAGGATTTCCCGGATGCCCGCCGATACCAGAGTGGTAAGCGGGTAGTAAATCATCGGCTTGTCGAAGATCGGCATCAACTGTTTCGACATCGCCATCGTAATGGGCCACAGTCGGGAGCCGGTTCCACCGGCGAGAAGGATTCCGCGCACCGAAGGAGACTAGGCAGCGCGCGCAAGACGCGTACACTCGCCAGCCGTGCAGATTTTCGTGACCGGGGGTGCCGGTTTCATCGGTTCGGCCTACGTCCGGGCCCTCCTGCAGGACGAATTCGCCGGCGCGGCAGGCGCCTCGGTGACGGTTCTGGACCTGTTGTCCTATTCCGGTAATCGGGACAACCTCCCGCTGACGGATTCCCGACTGCGTTTCGTCCAGGGCGACATCACCGATTCGGCTCTGCTTCGCGAGCTGTTGCCCGGCCATGACGCCGTCGTTCATTTCGCGGCCGAGTCCCACGTCGATCGATCCATCGCGGGCGCGCTGCCGTTCGTGACGACCAACGTGCTGGGCACCCAGACGCTGCTCGACGAGGCGCGCGCGGCCGGCGTCGGCCGGTTCCTGCACGTCTCCACCGACGAGGTGTACGGCTCGATCGACGACGGCTCGTGGACCGAGCAGTGGCCGCTGGCGCCGAACTCGCCGTACGCCGCCTCCAAGGCCTCCTCCGACCTGATGGCCCTGGCCGCCCACCGCACGCACGGCATGGACGTGGTGGTCACCCGCTGCTCCAACAACTACGGCACGCACCAGTTCCCCGAGAAGGTCATCCCGCTGTTCGTCACCAACCTGATCGACGGCAAGCAGGTGCCGCTCTACGGCGACGGCGGCAACGTGCGCGACTGGCTGCACGTCACCGACCACTGCCGGGGCATCCAGCTGGCGCTCGAGAAGGGCCGCGCGGGCGAGGTCTACAACATCGGCGGGGGCACCGAGCTGAGCAACCGCGAGCTCACCGGCCGGTTGCTCGAGGCGTGCGGCGCCGGCTGGGAGATGGTCCGGCCGGTCACCGACCGCAAGGGCCACGACCGCCGCTATTCGCTGGACATCACCAAGATCAAAAACGAGCTTGGGTACGAGCCGCAGGTGACGCTCGAACAGGGGCTTGCCGACACCGTCGCCTGGTACCGCGAGAACCGGGCCTGGTGGGAGCCGCTCAAGGCGCGAGCGGCCCTCTGATGCGCTGGCTCGTCACCGGCGCGGGCGGCATGCTCGGGCGTGATCTCCAGGTTGCCCTCGCCGAGGCCGGTGAGACGCGGGTTCACTCCGCGACGCGTGCCGACCTGGACATAACGGATGCCGATTCCGTGCGTGCCGCGGTGCTTGGCGTCGACGTGGTGCTGAACGCGGCGGCGTGGACCGACGTCGACGGCGCGGAAACGGCGGAGGAAGCCGCCACGGCGGTCAACGGGGACGCCGTACGTGTGCTGGCCGAAACGGCCGGAAAGCGACTGATCAGCGTTTCCACCGACTATGTCTTCGACGGCGCGGCCACCGCGCCGATCCCCGAGGACGCCCCGCACGCGCCGATCAACGCCTACGGCCGCGGCAAGGCGGCCGGCGAGCGCGCGGTGCTGGCCGCCGGCGGGTACGTCGTGCGCACCGCCTGGCTGTACGGCGCGCACGGCCCCAACTTCGTGCGGACGATGCTGCGGCTCGCCGCCGAGCGGGACACCCTCGACGTCGTCGACGACCAGCGGGGCTCGCCCACCTGGTCGCTCGCGCTCGCCCGCCAGCTGGTCGCGCTCGGCCGCGCCGCGGTCGCCGGCCGGGCCGGGCCGGGCGCGTACCACGGCACCGCGGCCGGCTCGACCACCTGGTACGGCCTGGCCCGGGCCGTCTTCGCGGAGGCCGGCCTCGACCCCGCCCGGGTACGCCCGACGACCAGCGACAAGTTCGTCCGCCCGGCGCGACGCCCGGCGTACAGCGTGCTCGGCCACGACCGGTGGGCCGGCACCGGCGTCGACCCGCTGCCCGATTGGCGGCCCATGCTGACCGAGGCAATGCCTTTCTTGTCGGAAAGGTGACCTTTCTTGTCGGAAAGGTGACCTTCGCCTCATAGCCATCCCGGCGGACCCGCTGTCCGAATACCTGCCGAGAAACAGAACCCTTCCTGGCTACCCGACGTTTGTCAGGTATGGCCCGCAGGGGATATAGGTGGCCGGTTCCGGCGGAAACCCGGAGGCGATCACTAGCGGGCCAGGCGCACTCTGAGGCAAGAACCCGCACCCGACATCGGAGATGATCGAAATGCGAAGCCAGCTTCTTTCCGCGCGCGCGGCCGCCTTGTTCGCCAGCGAACTGCCGACCGGCTCCCGCCCGGCCCTCTCGGTGGTCGGCGCCGCGATCGCCTCGTCCGTCCACGCGTGCGGGGGCACCCGCGGTTGCGTGGCCATGATGGCCGCCGCGTACGGCGACTACCCGGAGACCTCGGCCCCGCGTATGCGCTGGGCGCTGAGCGTCGCCTCGATGATGGCGCCCGGGGCCACCCGGCCGGAACCGGATCGGGAGCTCATCGCCGCCTGAGCCGGCGGCCTTTTGTCGCCGCCTTCAGACCCTCTTCGAGGTCGCCTGAGATTTCGCTGAGTGATGGGGCTCACCCTGTCGGAAAACGGGATGCCCTGCGAGCTGCATCAATGGCAGTATCCAGGCCATACACACAGTGATTGCGATCTCTGGAGCACCTCGTGACTGATCAAGCGGCTGCTGCGCCGCCCGAGAAACTGGACGCCGCGGTATTCAAGATTGCCGGCGTCGTGGTGCTCGGCGCCCTGATGTCGATCCTCGACATCACCGTCGTGAGCGTCGCGCTGCCGACGTTCCAGACCGAGTTCAACGCGACCTATGCCCAGGTCGCCTGGACCCTCACCGGCTACACCCTGGCCCTGGCCACCGTGATCCCGCTCAGCGGGTGGGCGGCCGACCGGTTCGGCACCAAGCGGCTCTACATGCTGGCCCTGGTGCTGTTCACCGCCGGCTCCGCGCTCTGCGCCACCGCGGGCTCGATCGAGCAGCTCGTGGGCTACCGCGTGCTGCAGGGCCTCGGCGGCGGCATGCTCATGCCGCTCGGCATGACGATCATGACCCGCGCGGCCGGCCCCAAGCGCATCGGCCGCCTGATGGCGGTCCTCGGCATCCCGATGCTGCTCGGCCCGATCGGCGGCCCGATCCTGGGCGGCTGGCTGATCGAGGCGGCGAGCTGGCACTGGATCTTCCTGATCAACGTGCCGATCGGCGCCGTCGCCCTGGTCTACGCGCTGTTCGCGCTGCCCAAGGACAACCCGGTGCCGTCCGAGTCGTTCGACTTCCTCGGCATGCTGATGCTCTCGCCCGGCCTGGCGCTGTTCCTGTTCGGCGTCTCGTCGCTGCCACAGGAGGGCACGATCACGGCGCCGAAGGTGTGGGTCACCATGCTGATCGGCGCGGTGATGATCATCACCTTCGTGTTCTACTCGTTCAAGCCCCGGCACCCCCTGCTCGACCTGCGGCTGTTCCGCAACACGCGGCTGCGGGTGTCGACCATCGCGCTGTTCGTCTTCATCATCGCGTTCATGGGCGCCGGCCTGTTGTTCCCCAGCTACTTCCTGCAGGTACGCGGCGAGTCGACGCTGCACGCGGGTCTGCTGATGGCGCCGCAGGGCATCGGCGCGATGCTGACCATGCCGATCGCCGGCACGCTGGCCGACCGGGTGCCGGTGGGGCGCACGGTCCCGTTCGCGATGGCGCTGATCGCGGCCGGCTTCTTCACGTTCACCCAGGTCGGCACCGACACGTCGTACCTGCTGCTGTGCGGCTCGCTGTTCGTGATGGGCCTCGGCATGGGCGGCACGATGATGCCGATCATGACCTCGGCGCTGCGGACGCTCGACCACCACGACGTGGCGCGCGGCTCGACGCTGGTCAACATCCTCCAGCAGATCGGCGGCTCGATCGGCACGGCCACCATGTCGGTGATCCTGACCAGCCAGCTCAACGGCTCGGCCGAGATCCCCGGCGCGGTCAACCCGCAGACCGGCGAGCCGGTCACCGAGGCGGGCGCCGCGATCGCCCACCAGCAGGGCGCCAACCTGCCGATCCCGCCCGACATCATCGAGCGCGGCCTGCACTTCGTGGCCGACTCGTTCGCCACGACCTTCACGGTCGGCTTCTTCCTGGTGCTGGCGACGTTCATCCCGATCGCCTTCCTGCCACGCAAGAAGGAAGCGGCTCCCACCGAGCCCACGGGCGAGGGCGTCGCCGACGCGCCGGTGCTGATGCACTGACGAGCTGAGCCTTCAGCCCAGGGGTGGGGGAGGCGGCGCATCAAGCGCCGTTTCCCCCACCCCATCGTCTTCCCCGCCCCCGCGCGCCCTTGCGGATCTTGATAACTTGGTGCACGGAGCGCGCCGTATTTCTTCATGCCATGCCCGGGAGCGCCTTCCGCCCCGCGCCGCCCCGTCAGCGCATCGAGGATCTTGATGATTTCGCGCGTCGAGCGGACGGTAAATCTTCAACGCCGGGGTCGCCCCGAAGGCGCCGCCATCGGCACCCGCGACGAGGGCTTCTCAAGAAGTGAACCGTCGTTTACGTTGCCGGAATGGACGAGGGCCTCTTCGGCGACGCCGCGGTCATCCGGCGGGTGGCGCGCGAGGGGGTGCTGCTGGCCGGGGGTGGCCGGGCGACACTGCTGCAGATCGCCCACCCCGCCATCGCGCAGGGGGTCCACGACCACAGCGACTTCGCCGACCGGCCGCTCGACCGCCTGCGCGGCACGCTGAACTACGCCTACGGGGTCCTGTTCGGAACGCGCGAAGAGAGCCGCGCGATCAGCCGCGCCGTCGCCGCCGTGCACCGCCGGGTGACCGGACCCGGCTACTCCGCCGGCGACCCCGGCCTGCAGGTCTGGGTGAACGCGACGCTCTACGACACCGCGATGCTGCTCTACCAGCGCCTCGTCCGCCCGCTCTCGGCGGCCGACGCCGACATCTGCTACCAGCAGTACAGCGTGCTGGCCACCTCGATCGGCTGCCCCGCGTCGGCCTGGCCAGTCGACCGCGCCGCGTTCCAGGCTTATTGGGACCACATGATCGGCACGTTGCGCGTCAGCGCCGAGGCCCGGGCGATCGCCGACACGCTGATGTGGCCGCGCGACCTGCCGGTCGCGGTGCGACCTGGCGTTCCGCTCAACCGCCTCGTCACGATCGGCCTGCTGCCGGCGCCGATCCGGGCGGGCTACGGCTTCCCCTGGTCGCGACGGCGGCAGCGCCTGCTCGACCGCGGCCTGGCCGCCACCTCGGTCGTCTATCCACATCTGCCGCAACGCCTCCGCGACGCGGCGAAGGACTACTACCTCAAGGATCTCCGCCGTCGCCTCGACCGGCGGCGTCACCCGATGAACGCCTGCTGAGGAGGCCGCGCCATGGATGACACCCTCGCCCGGCGGTGCGCCGAGACCGCTCGAGGGCTGACCGTTCCCGCCCTGCTCCACCGCAACGCCACCGCATTCGCCGACCTGCCCGCCCTCGGCATGCTCGGGGGCGAGCGCGTCCGCACCTGGCGCGAGTTGCGCGACGAGATCGCGGCCCTTGCCCGCGGCCTCGCCGACCTCGGGCTCCGCGCCGGGGACCGCATGCTGATCATGATGCCCGGCCGCACCCGCTGATCGCCCAGGCGGTGGCGATCGGCGACCGGCGCCCGTACGTGACGGCCTTGATCGTCCTCGATGAGGAGACGGCGCCGTTGTGGGCCAAGGCCCGGGACATCGCGGACACGTCGATCGCTTCGCTTTCGGCTCATCCGCTGGTGCTCGAGGAGATCGGCGCCGCGGTCGCCGCGGCGAACGAGAAACTCGCGCGGCCCGAGCAGGTCAAGTCGTTCCGGGTGCTGCCCACGGTCTGGACGCCGGTGAGCGGCGAGCTGACCCCGACCCTGAAGCTGCGACGACGGGTCGTGGCCGAGAAGTACGCGGACGCCATCGACGGGCTGTACCAGACGGCGGAATAACAAAGTCCGCGCCAGGGCCGTGCCGGATCATCGGCGCGCCGGCTCGGGGGAGCGCTCGCCCTTGCCGAAACGGACCTGGGCGACCGGCCGGAACCGGTCGTCCAGCGTGATGAGCAAACTGATCAGCAGCGAGAAGAACAGCGCCGCCCCGAGGTTGAGGTCGCCGCCGACCTTGTTGATCAGCCAGCTCGCGCCGACCACCAGCCCGGCGTTGACCACGGCTCGCGCGCCGAACGCCGACGCCGCCGACTCCACGCTGCCGGCCCGCCGCGCCACGGCGAGGCTGATCGCGACGTTGACCACCACGAACGCGCCGATGCCGACGAACAGCTCGAGCATGCTCGACCGTACCCCGGGCAGCACCTCGCCGTAGATCGCGCAGATCAGCCCGATGAGCGCGACCTTCTCCAGCGTCGCCGGCGACCAGACGCGCCAGTGCGACGAGACCCACTGGTCCCGCTCGGCCGCCGTGTCGATCTCCTCCGGCAGCGGGTCGGCGGCGACGTGCCGCCGCCAGGCGGGAGCGGGCAGCCGCGGCCACAGCCAGCGCCACACCCACAGCGCCACCGCGATGATGACCACCGCGAGGATCGGGATGAGCCACGGATAGTCGCGCAAGGTGTCGGTCACATCCAGCTGTGCGACGTGGATCCACCATTCCTGCGGCAACTTCACGAAGATCCAGATACACGCGGCGGTGATCACCCACCGTCGCAAACTCACGGTCGCCGGGTTCCAGCGCAGGCGCACGATCTCGTACGCGATGAAGAAGTACTCGAAAGTATTGGGGAAGATCAGCAGCAGCAGTCGCGAGTCGAGCAGCTCGAAGAGCACCACCCCGGCCAGCCGGTAGAAGAACAGGAACCGCGCCACCTGATACGCCGGGTGACTCGTCCAATTCCGCAACACCGACAGGTACGCGACGGACAGGTAGAACATGTCCATCGCCTTGTCGTAACCCTGGTAGCCGGGCGGGTCGTAGCCGAACCACTGGAACACCGTCTGGTCGATGCCGTCGAGGATCAGCGCCGCGACGATCGCCGGGAGCGGCCAGCGGGGGATCAGCAGCGGCACGACGAAACGTGCCCCGACCACGGTCAGGAAGACCAGCGTCGCCTCAGCGCTCATATCTCCGGCCCTCCGACCTGGATTTCCGGATAGTCGCAGGTCAGACCGGCCGGGCACAAGGCTTCGAACGCGCTTTCATCTGCTGCGGATGAGTGCCAGAATGCAGGCCTGAGCATTCCTCAGTGGAGTGAGGAGATCGTCGATGGCCGACGAGGTGGACACCGGGGTGCCGCAGACCGCCCGGATCTGGAATTACTGGCTGGGCGGCACGGACAACTTCCCGGTCGACCGGGAGGTCGGCGACCAGATCCGGCTGGCCTTCCCGCAGATCGTCGACAATGCCCGCGCGTCTCGCGCCTTCCTGGTGCGCGCGGTGTCGTGGGTGACCGAGGCCGGCCTCCGGCAGTTCCTCGATGTGGGCACCGGCCTGCCGACCGCCGACAACACGCACGAGGTCGCCCAGCGCATCGCGCCGTCGTCACGCATCGTCTACGTCGACAACGACCCGCTCGTGCTCGTGCACGCCCGGCAGTTGCTGACCAGCGATCCGGCCGGGGTGACGCAGTACATCGACGCCGACGGCCGCGACTCGGCCGCCGTCCTGGCGCGAGCGGCCGAGACGCTCGACTTCACCCAGCCGGTCGCGCTGATCATGTCGGGCATCCTCGGCCACGTCACCGACGACGACGTGGCCCGGCGCATGGTCCGCGAGTACGTGGCCGCGCTGGCGCCGGGCAGCTACTTCATCGCGCTGGACGGCTCGCACAGCCTCGAGCACGGCGAGGCCGAGAAGATCTGGAACGAGCAGGCGAATCCGCCCTATCTTCTGCGCAGTCACGCCGAGTTCAGCGGCTTCTTCGAGGGCCTCGAGATGGTCGAGCCGGGTGTGACGTCGGCGCCGCTGTGGCGACCCGCCGCGGACGGCGCCGAACCGCTCGACGTGGTGTGCGGGGTGGCCCGGAAACCGTGACCGCCGGCGCTTGTGGACGGTCTCCGAGCGGCTGACCGGCGTCGGCTATCTCTGCAGGCGAGACCCGGCGTCGAGCTTGGCGCGGACCTCGCGCTCGTCGGGGTGGTTCAGCTCCGTCAGGATCCGTACGGCCTCGGCCCACGCCTCCCGCGAGGCCGCCGGATCGCCCGACGCCTCGCCCGTGTCGCCGAGGTGCACCAGGATCTGCGCCTCGGCGAACCGATCGCCCAATTCGCGGACCAGATCGATCGCCTGCCGGTAGCTCTCCGCCGCCTCCTCGTGCCGCCCGAGGTGGTGGTGGGCGTAGCCGATGCTGTCCAGCACGTCCGCCTCGCCGCGCCGGTCGCCGACCTGCCGGTGCAGGGCGATCGCCGCCCGGCAGTACGCGATCGCCTCCTCGTAGTTGCCGAGCATGTCGTGGTGCCAGCCGAACTGGCTCAGCGCGATCGCCTGCCCGCGCGCGCTGCCCGCCTCCCGGTAGAACGCGAGCGCCCGCCCGTCGTACTCGAGCGCCGCCGTCCACTCCTTCTGCGAGCCGAGCAGGTACCCGAGCGTGTTCTGGATGAACCCCTGCCCGGCCGCGTGACCGGTCCGCTCGTACAGCTGGGCCGCTCTTTGCAATTGCGCCCGGGCCTCGTCGTGCCGGCCGAAGGCGATGAGCGTGCGCCCGACGCTGCGGTAGGCGAAGGCCCGGGCGGTGAGGTTGCCGAGCCGCTCGGCCGCCTCCGCCGCGACCGACCAGAGCGGGATCTGCTCGTGCCACAGCCCGCGCCGGAACAGGAACGTGTCCAAGCCCCAGGCCAGCTGCCACGCGTACGCGTCAAAGCCGTTGCCGGCCGCGTAGCGGGCCGCCGCCAGCAGCACCCGGTGCTCGGCGGCGAGCCACTCCATCGCCGCCCGGTGGTCGGCGAGCGGGGCCGGCTTCCCGTCGCCGAGCGAGATCTCCATCGGGTCGCGGGCCGGGTAGAGCAGGCGGTCGGCCGCGTGCGCGGTGTGCGCGTAGTGGTCGAGCAGCCGCCGGATGGCCGGGCCCCGCTGCTCGCTCAGGCCGGCCGCGTAGGCCCGCAGCAGGTCGTGCAGGACGTAACGGCCCGGCAGGTGCTCGGTGAGCAGGTTGGCGTTGACCAGCTCGGCCAGCTCGCGGCGGGCCTGCTGCCCGGCGAGCGCGGCCGCCGCGGCGATCCCGATGTCGGGGCCGGGGTGCGCGCCGAGCAGGCGGAACAACCGGGCAGCGGGCTCGCTCAGCGCCGCATACGAGCAGTCGAACACCGCCCGCACCTGCAGCGCCGGGTCGCCGGTGTCGAGCGCGTCCACTCCGGACTCGCGCAGCTCGGCCGCGAACCGGCGCAGCGGGAAGCCGCTCAGCTGGGCCCGGGCGGCGGTGATCGCGAGGGCGAGCGGCAGCCGCGCGCAGGCCTCGACGATCTCGTCGACCGCCTCCGGCTCGGCCGCCGTCCGATCGGCGCCGAGCCGCCGCGCGAGCAGGTCGCGAGCCTCCTCGTCGCTGAGCACGTCGAGCGCGACCGGGCGGGCGCCCTCGGCCGCGAGCAGCCCGGTGAGCCGGTTGCGTGAGGTCACCACGGCCACGGCGCCGGCGGTCGCGGGCAGCAGCGGGCGTACGTGCTCGGCGTCGCGGGCGTTGTCGAGCAGCACCAGGATCCGCTTGCCGGCCAGCAGGCTGCGGTACAGCGCCGCCTGCGCGTCCAATCCGGACGGCACCTTGTCGCGGGCCACGCCGAGCGCGCCGAGGAAGCCGCGGACCGCGTCGGCGGGGTCCATCACCCGGCCGGCCGGGTCGAAGCCGCGCAGGTTCACGTACAGCTGGCCATCGGGGAAGCGCCCGGCCACGGTGTGTGCCCAGTGGACGGCGAGCGCGCTCTTGCCCACCCCGGCCATCCCGGACACCACCGCGATGCCGACCGCGCCCGCCGGGCCGGGCCCATCGCCCGGAGCGCCGGGCGCCGCGGGCAGCACCGCCTCGAGCTGGGCGAGCTGGTCGGCCCGGCCGGTGAAGCCGAAGACGTCGGCCGGCAGCTGGGCCGGGCCGGCGACCGGATCCGGCCCGCGGAGGATCGACCGGTGCGCCTCCTGCAGCTCGGGGCTCGGGTCGGCGCCGAGATCCTCGACCAGCCGCCGCCGTACGGTCTCGTAGTGGGCGAGCGCCTCGGCCGGCCGCCCGGCCGCGGCCAGCGATCTCATCAGCACCGCCGCGAGCGACTCGGTCAGCGGATGCTCGGCCGCCAGATCGGCCAGCGTCGTGACGGCTGCCGCCGGGTCGCCGGCCCGCAGCTCGGCCTCGCCCCACGCCACCGCGGCGGCCAGGTGCTCCTGACCCCACGCCTGCCGGCACTGCGCCACCCACGGCCCGCGCAGCCCGGCCAAGGGCTCGCCGCGCCACAGCCGGACGGCCTCCCGCAGCAGCCGCAGCCGCGACGCGTCCCCGGCCCGCGGGTCGCGGGCCTGGGCCGTCAGGTGCCGCAGCCGGTGCAGGTCGACGCTGAGCGGGTCGGTGCCGAGCGTGTAGCACCCGGCCGCGAACGTCAGCGGCACCTCGCCGAGCGCCTGCCGGATGCGGGTCACGTGCGCCTGCAGCGAGGCCCGGGCGCCGCGCGGCGGGGCGTCGCCCCAGACCCGGTCGATCATCGCCTCGACCGGCACCGCCCGCCCGGCGTCGGCCGCGAGCACGGCCAGCACGGCCCGCTGCCGCGGCTGCCCGGCGTCGACCGGCCGGCCGCCCGCGCGCACCTCGATCGGACCCAGCAGCCGGAACTCGATCACATCGCCCCCCACAGCGTCGGCCACAAGAATCCCACAAGCGATTCGGCGGGCGGCATCCGCGACGGTGTATGCCCACGGGGGTGGAATGCGGCTGCCGAGCCCCAGATCGGCAGCCGCGCTCCAGCCGCCCGCTCTGTATGATCCCTGACCGCGGCACATCCCCCGGCCGCGCGACTGCCCCCGGCGAAGGGATCACCGAGTGAATCGGCACCTCGGTCTCGGCGTACGCGTCATGGCTGTTGTTCTGCTGGTGGCCGGCGCCGTCGGCGGCGTCCACCTCGGCAAGGGCCGGCACGTCGAGCCGCTGCGCACGAGCGCCTCGGTCGATCTCATGCAGGCCCAGGCCGACGAGACGCTGCTGCTCAAGGCCCGGCAGAACCAGCACGTCGCGGCCCGGGCGTGGCAGCGCGAGGCCGAGACCGAAGCGGCCGGCAAGGCCGCCGCCGAGGCGAAGAGCGCGGCCGGCAAAGCGCACTCGCTCGCCAAGCGGGTGGTGCAGAAGAAGGCCGAGGACAAGGCGAAGAAGGACAACGCCACGGTGCCGTACAACGGGCCGATCCCCACGTCCTGCAAGGAGTTCACCGGCAACCGGGCCACCGGCTGCGCGCTGATGCTCGACGCCGGCTTCGGGATCGACCAGTTCCCCTGCCTGAACAACCTGTTCAACAAGGAGAGCGGCTGGAACCACCGGGCCGCCAACCCCAACGGCGCGTACGGGATCCCGCAGGCCTTCCCGGGCAGCAAGATGGCCTCGGTCGCGTCCGACTGGAAGACCAACCCGGCCACCCAGATCAAGTGGGGCCTGGGCTACGTGAAGGGCAAGTACAAGACCCCTTGTGGCGCCTGGTCACACTGGCAGTCGGCGCATTCCTACTGAGCCTTGGGCCCTACTGAGTCTTCGGCAGGGGCGGGTGCTTGTCGTGACGCGGCTCCTGGCGGGTCTTGGCGTCATTGAGCCGCCGCCGCAGGTCGTCGCGGACGTCCATGATCGCGGCGTGCAGATCCTCCTCGCCGGACGTCGTCACGATCTTGTCGCGACCGCGGATCCAGCATTCGAGGGTGACCTTCTGCCCGCGCGCCTCGCGGTCCTTCACCGAGATCTCCAGTTCGGTCGCGTCGGCGTGAAATGACGCGAGCCGGGCGTCGAGGGTCGCGCACTGCTCGGCGATCCAGTTGCGGTCGCCCTGGCTGAAGCCGGCGCCCACCCGCAGGCACTCCGCCACGGTGGCCGGGTTGCTGACGGCTGTCATCGGGACCTCCTCGTTTTCGGGACAACCCGGACTTCCCCCAAGATCGCGCTTCACAAACCCGTAACGACAATGTTGAATGTATGGGAGCGCTCCCATCCGCCGTCCTCAAGGGGCTCCCATGCGCCGTGTCCTGCTCGCCCTCGTCCTCGTCGCGTCCGGGCTCGTCGTCCTCGCCAGCCGCCCGGCGCAGGCCGCCGGCGCCTACAACTACGGCGAGGCGCTGCAGAAGTCGATGTTCTTCTACCAGGCCCAGATCGCCGGCAAGAAGCCCTCGTGGAGCCAGGTCTCGTGGCGCGGCGACGCGGCCATGAACGACGGCTCCGACGTCGGGCTCGACCTCACCGGCGGCTGGTTCGACGCCGGCGACCACGTGAAGTTCGGCTTCCCGATGGCGTTCACGACCACCATGCTGGCCTGGGGCGCGGTCGAGTACCGCGACGCCTACGCGAGCTCCGGGCAGCTCACCACGTTCCTGAACAACCTGCGGGTCCCCAACGACTACTTCATCAAGGCGCACCCCTCGGCGAACGTGCTCTACGGGCAGATCGGCAAGGGCGACGACGACCACAAGTGGTGGGGACCGGCCGAGGTGCTGCCGATGGCGCGGCCCGCGTACAAGATCGACGCCTCCTGCGGAGGCTCGGACCTGGCGGGGGAGACGGCCGCGGCGATGGCCGCGAGCTCGATGGTCTTCCGGCCCACCGATGCCGCGTACGCCGACAAGCTGCTCACCCACGCGAAGCAGCTCTACACGTTCGCGGACACGGTGCGGAAGGCGTACAGCGACTGCATCACCGATGCCCAGAGCTTCTACAAGTCGTGGAGCGGATACCAGGACGAGCTGGTCTGGGGCGCGATCTGGCTGTACCGGGCGACCGGGGATTCCGCCTACCTGACCAAGGCGGAGAGCGAATACGACAAGCTGGGCACCGAGCCGCAGACCACCACGCACTCCTACAAGTGGACGCTCGCTTGGGACAACAAGCAGTTCGGGGCGTACGTGCTGCTGGCCAACCTGACCGGCAAGCAGAAGTACATCGACGACGCGAACCGCTGGCTGGACTGGTGGACCGTCGGCGTCAACGGGGACAAGGTGCGTTACTCCCCGGGCGGCGAGGCGGTGCTCGACAGCTGGGGTTCATTGCGCTACGCGGCCAACACGGCGTTCGCGGCGCTGGTCTACAGCGACCAGACCGCCGACACCACCCGCAAGGCCCGCTACCACGACTTCGCCGTCCGGCAGATCAACTACGCCCTCGGCGACAACCCGCGCAAGTCGAGCTACCTCATCGGCTTCGGCGCCAATTCCCCCAAGAACCCCCATCACCGTACGGCGCACGGCTCGTGGTGGGACAACATGACCGTTCCCACCGAGACGCGTCATGTGCTGTACGGCGCCCTGGTGGGCGGCCCGTCCTCGCCCGACGACGCCTACCAGGACGTACGCACCGACTATGTGATGAACGAGGTCGCCACCGACTACAACGCTGGATTCACCTCGGCGGTGGCCCGGCTCTACAAAGAGTACGGCGGCGCCCCGCTGGCCGGCTTCCCGCAGGCCGAGACCCCCGACATGGACGAGATCACCGTCGAGACCACGGTCATGCAGAACGAGACCCGCGCCACCGGCCTCAAGGTGATGATCTACAACAAGTCGGCGTACCCGGCGCGGGCCCTGACGACGTCGTCGTACCGGTACTTCTTCCGCCGCGAGGGCACGGCCGCGCCGGTCGTCACGCCCGGCTACACCCAGGGCTGCCCGTCCCCGTCCACCGCCAAGCAGTGGTCCGGCGACATCTGGTACGTCGAGGTGAACTGCGCCGGCTACACGATCTCCCCGTCCGGCCAGTCCCAGCACCGGATGGAGGTCCAGTTCAAGATCGGGGTACCCGAGGGTGGCACCTGGGACCCGTCCAACGACCCGTCCTACCTCCCCGGAACGGCGGTCAACAAGAACGTGCCGCTGTACGAGGCCGGCAAGCTGATCTGGGGCCAGGAGCCCGGCACGACGCCGACCACCCCGCCGACGACTCCGCCCACCACCCCGCCGACGACCCCGCCGACCACGCCCCCCACGACTCCGCCGACCACCCCGCCCACCACGCCCCCGACAACTCCGCCGACCACGCCGCCGACGGGCTTCGGCTGCCGGGTCACCTACAGCGTCAACGACTGGGGGAGCGGTTTCACCGGCACGGTCACGCTCACCAACACCGGCGGCACGGCCTGGAACTCGTGGACGCTCGGCTTCACCTTCCCCGGCAACCAGAAGATCAGCCAGGGCTGGTCGGCGACCTGGTCCCAGTCCGGGGCGGTCGTGACCGCGGCCAGCCTGTCCTACAACGGCCCGGTCCCGCCCGGCGGCAACACCAGCATTGGCTTCAACGGCACCTACACCGGCAGCAACCCGGCCCCGACGGCGTTCACCGTGAACGGCACTACCTGCACCAGGGGGTAAGGAAAGCGGCGGGGCGGGCCCGGGCGGCCCGCCCCGCCCTTGTCACTCGCAGGTCCAGAGGAACGCCCCGGACGGGAAGTCCAGGTCCGGCGCTCGGGCACGGGTGCCTCTGGACCGGATCAAGCAAGGATCTGAAGGACGGATCGCTGCGCCGGCCCGGTGCGCCCGGCACACCCGCGACCCAGGAATTCCTCCGCTCCTCACTGCCACCGATGCGCCTCGGCCACTACCTGTTACGCCGCAACGCCGTGTCAGCCGATCTCACCTGGACCCGCGTGGACCAAGCCGACCCGGTGGCGCCGGGCCGGCGTCGGCGCTTCGAGATCAGCGATTCTCCTCGGCCGCTCGGCGGGCGAGGTCTCGTGGGCTGCGGTTGGGAGCGCCAGGGCCGCCCTCGGCCAGTTCCCGGAGGCTGGTGCCGATGAAGTGATTCCAACTGCGGCTGCACATGTCCTTGCAGTCGAGTTCGTCGTTGAGGCCGCGGTGCTCGAAGGTCAGCTCGCACGAGTCGTGGTCGAGCGGGGTAATCGTGAAGGTCGGCTGCGTTCCCACCCAATCTTGCATGAACGTGCACTCGACGACCGTCCAGCGGATCGTGGTCGGAGGCATCGCCTCATCGACGCGAATCAACAGCGGGGGCTCGCCGGACACCATCGGGAACCGCAGCTCCCCATTGGTCAGCCCGGAACCGGTCGCCGGGCTCCACCAGGCGGTGAGCGCCTCGGGGCTGGTGGTCATGCCGAACACCACATCGGCGGGGGCGTTCACTCGGACGGTGGTGCGGTAGTCGGTACTCGTGTTGGTCATTGCGGACTCCTCGTACGGCAACTATGGCAACCATTTGGTTGCTACACACTATGGCAACCGGTGGGTTGCGTCAAGGGTTGCCGCCGCCCGCATGGGTCATGACGACCGCGCCTCCACCGCAGTGCATCGGCAGACCGGCCGCAGCCACCGCCACCTGAAGTGACCGATGATGAGTGTGGGCCGCTGCCTCTCACTCCGTCCGCTGACTGTCGGTGACCTCGTGCCGACGGCGATGATTGCCGGTATGTATTGACGGCGTGACACCCCGGGTCGTGCGTCGAACCTTGCTGGGAGCCCTCGCTCGCTTGCATGGTCTTGGCGTCGCGGCCCGCTCGTGATTGCCTCCTCGAGGGCGTCGACGCCGTTGACATCAAGGTCCGCGGTCGCGTCTGGCGCGGGTGGCCTCGCTGGTGGGCTACGGTTCGGCGACTGTGCTGAGTTGGTTGATGCGGCTGGTGATGAAGGCCTGCTCGGCAGTGGACATGGGCAGCGCCAGCGCCGTTCGGTAGGCATGGACGGCGTCGGCGGAGCGGTCAAGCCGGCGTAACAGGTCGGCGCGGGCGATGTGTAGTTGCGGCCAGCCGTCCAGTTGGGAGTTGGCCCGCAGCGCGTCAAGGATGACCAGGCCCGCGGCGGCGCCGTCGCTCATCGCGACCGCGATCGCGCGGTTGGCCTCTACGACGGGGCTGGGCTCCTGGCGTAGTAGTTCTCCGTAGAGCAGGGCGATCTGCTGCCAGTCGGTGTCGTCAGGGTGTGCCGCGGTGGCATGACAGGCGGCGATCGCGGCGTGCAGTTGGTAGGCCCCCGGTTGACCGCCGCGCAGTGCTTGTTCGAGGAGTTGTTCTCCCTCGTTGATCATCGGCTGGTTCCACCTGCTGCGGTCCTGGTCCTCCAGCAGGATCAGGTTCCCGGCCGCATCGGTACGCGTGGCCCGGCGGGCATCGATCAGAAGTAGGAGGGCAAGCAGGCCGGCGACCTCCGGTTGCGTGGGGAGCAGGCGGCGCAGGCCACGTGCGAGATCGACGGCCAGATCACACAGGTGCCCGCGGGTCAGCGTCGATCCGCTACTGGCCTTGTGCCCTTCGGTGAAGACGAGGTAGATCACCCGAAGCACGCCAGACAGGCGTTCGACCAGCATGTCGGGCCTGGGCACGTGCAACCGAATGCCCGACTCGCGGATCTTACGGCGGGCGCGCGTCAGCCGCTTGGCCATGGTGGCTTCGGGCACCAGGAACAAGGCCGCGACCTCGGCCGTGGTCAGCCCGCACAGCGCCCGCAGGGTCAGCGCCACCTGAGTCGGCAGGTCGAGCGCGGGGTGGCAGCACATGAAGATGAGGCCGAGTTCGTCGTGCTCGGGCAGCGGGCCGGCGTCCGGTTCCGTGGAATGGTGCCAGGCACGTACCGCCTCCGACTCCTTGTCGCGGCGGCGGCTGTCGCGGCGGTGCCGGTCCAGCGCCTTGTGCCGCGCGACGCGGATCAGCCAGGCACGGGGGTTGGCCGGCACCCCCTGCACTGGCCACTGGGACAACGCGGCCATGGTGGCCTCCTGCACGGCGTCCTCCGCGGTGGCGAGGTCACCCGTGAGGCGGGTGAGGCTCGCCACCGCCGGCCACCAGTGGGCGCGGAGGTGCTGCTCGGTCAGGACGGCGCCGGCGTGGGGATCACCGGTCGTACCTCGACCCAGCCCTTGGCTGCCGCCGGAATCGTCGCTGCCCATTTCAACGCCTCGTCAAGATCCGCACATTCCACGAGCGTGTAGCCGCCGACCTGTTCCTTGATCTCCGCGGCGGGCCCGTCCGTCACGATAGTCCGTCCATCGCGAACGCGGACGGTCGTCGACGACGCGACCGGCTGCAGCGGAGCGCAGTCGAGCAGGACACCAGCGCTGGCCATGGCCGCGTTGGCGGCGGCGTAGGCGGCGAACGTTTCGTCGTACTCGACGCTGTTCTGCTCCAGTGGCGGTCCGGCCGGTGTGTGTAGCAGCATCAGGTATTTCATGATCTATCTCCGTTCGCAGGAGCCCGCGATTATCACTGGCTTCTGCATGTAGTCGACCGAGCCGCCGCCAGAAGGACAGCAGCCAAGAAACACTTTTCGTGTCCGAACACCAGCACGCAGACGATCAGCCAGGTCCACCCGTCGGTCTGCTCAGGGCCACCCTGCGAGGAGCGGGCCCTACAGCACGAAATCCTTGCCGAGCGGACCGGGCAACCCCCGGTACGCGGCCGCCGCGGCGAGCGACTCGCTCAGCAGCAGTCCCGGCCCGGCGACCGCAGGTCCCGGCACCGGATCGCCGGGACGGGACCGATCGTCGTCCGTCATGCCGCGCACGATTCCATGGACCTGCCCGGCGGCTGCGTCGAGCTCGACGAGTCGCCTCGGCAGGCGGCTACTCGAGAGGTCAAGGAGGAACTCGGACGTGATCGGGATCCTGGCCGCTTGTTGCCCATCGATTGATTCCGCCTCGACCCGGGCGCAATGAAGGTTCCGTCCCGCCCGACGGGTCGCGGCTGAGCAGCGTGTAGCCGTGGTCGGTGAGCTAATGCCGGCCGTGGCCGGTGCCGGCGGCATCCGAACCCAGGCCGCCCAGTCCTCGAAGGAGAGAAACGGGTCATCGGGTGTGGCGCTGCGGTGTGCTTCCAGCCGGATCCCGTACGCCCGGACCAGTTGCGCGTCGGACAGCGACGCGATCCCGTCGGCGATGTCGGTCAACCGCCCTCCCACCGGTCGGCGAGCAGTCCGAGGACGACTTCGTCGGCGAACTTCCCGTGCGCCCAGGCCGCGCCACGCAGCGTGCCTTCGAGTGCGAATCCACAACGTTTCGCGGCCTGGATCATCGCGACGTTGTCGGACAACGTCTCGAGTTGCAGCCGGTGTAGCCCGCGCACCGTGAATCCGTAGTGGCAGAGGACCCGGACGACGTCGGTGCCGAGGCCACGGCCGCGGAAGGCCGGCCGCAGCGACATCCCCAGATGCGCCGCCCGGTTGTGCAGATCGATGCCCCAGAGCAGGGCCTCGCCGGCCAGTTCCTCGTCGCCGAGCTCCACCACCGAGAAGCACGCGGCGTCGGCCGTCGGCTGGCCGACCGCGTACGGTGAGGCGGGCGAGCCCGCGGCGATCGGCCACCACGGGCGGGAGTCCGCCCGGCTGCGCGTCACGACGTCGTCGTAGAGCTCGGCGTGCAGCACGGGCACGTCGGCCTGTTGCCGGGCCCGCAGCCCGATCTTTCGACCGCGCAACATGCCCGGGTCAGACCTTCACGTCGTTCAGGAATCCGAGAATGCGCCGCCACGCATCGGCCGACGCGTCGGCCTGTTCGTGCAGTTCCTGCTCGAAGAAGCCGTGCGGAGCGCCCGGGTAGGTGACGATCTCGTGGGACACGCCCGCGTCGGTGAGGGCGGCGTCGAACGCCTCGACCGCGCTGCGCGGGATGCCGGGGTCGGCGCCGCCGAACAGGCCGAGGATCGGCGCCTGCAAATCGTGGGCGCGCTGGGTCGGCCCGGGGGCGCCGTTGATCGCGTCGGGCGCGCCGTACAACCCGATGGCCCCGGCCAGCCCGAAGCGTTGCGCCGACGTGAGGAACGCGAACCGGCCGCCGATGCAGAAGCCGAGCGACACCACGGAGCGTGCGTGCACGCCGTCCTCGGCCCGCAGGTGCGCGATCCCGGCGTCGAAATCGGCGTACAGGGTGTCGGGCCGGAGCTGGGTAAGGTGGGGCATGAGGTTGGGCAGGGCGGCGAAGTCGGCCGCGCGTTCCTGGTAGTCGGGGCCGGCGGTACGCGCGTAGTAGTCGACGGCCAGGGCCGTGTGCCCTTGCCCGGCCAGGTGGACCGTGAGCCGTTCATAGAATCTGGACAGCCCGCCGTTGTCCGGCAGCACCAGCACGCCGACGCCGCTCGGTTCGGCCGGCGCGGCGAGAAACGTCGCGATCCGGGTGTCGTCGGCCGAGGTCAGCAGCAACGGGCTGGTGGTCACCGCGGTGCGGGCGGGGCCGTAGATCGGTGGGCGGGCGTCGGCGTCGTAGCACACGTGTGGTTCCTCTCCACATGCTCGGCCGCGCCGTGGTGCGCGGTCCGCAGGTCGGCACGAATGCTACGCATGAAGGCCAAGCATTGTATCAATGTTGCCAATGCAATGCCAGTACCTAACGGTTGCTGCTGCATCGGTTGTTCCGGCAATAGCTGCGATCGTCCGGCACTCTCGTCCATCGCCGCGGCACGCTCGTTCACCACCCGAGCGGGGCCGGTGAGGGACCCTGGGGTCGCCCGGATCGGCCAGGGGACAGGGAGCGGACGTGCGAGCGGAGCGGTCATGACGGCGGCGGCCGTAGCGCGGACCGGCGATCGCCCCGCGGTCGCCCGGCCTCTTCCGGCGTTCGCCGTGACCCCGGTCGGCGGTGTCGCGACGGCGCTGGTGGCTCTCCTGCTCGCGACGGCCGGCCGCTACGGCTATCACCGCGACGAGTTGTACTTTCGGCTGCTCGCCCGTCATCTCGCCATCGGCTACGTCGACCAGCCACCGTGGGTGGCCCTGGTCGCCCGGGGCAGCATCGCCGTGTTCGGTGACACGGTCTTCGCGTTGCGCGTCGTGCCCGCTCTGACGGCCGCCGCCACGGCGGTCGTACTGGCGCTCATCGCCCGTGAGATGGGCGGCCGGGCGGCCGCGCAGACGCTCGCCGCCCTGGGTGCTCTGGGATTGTTCCCGCTGGTCGCCGGGCACACGCTGCTGACCGTCGGCCCCGACCTGCTGGTGTGGACGCTCGTGACGCTGGCTCTGTTGCGGGCGCTGCTCCGGCGACAACGGTCGGCCTGGCTCGCCGCGGGGTGCGTCGCCGGGCTCGGCACCTACAACAAACACCTCGTGGTGTTGCTGCTCGCCGGCGTTGCCGGAGGCATGCTGCTGGCCGGTCCGCGCGCGGTGCTCCGGTCGCCCTGGCCGTGGGCGGCGGCCGGGCTCGCGACGCTGATCGCCGCGCCGAACCTCGCCTACCAGCTCGTTCACGGCTTCCCGCAAGTGGCCATGGCCCGCGCCCTCGCCGCGCACAAGGGACCACAGGCCCGCGAACTGTTCCTGCCGCTGCAACCGGTGCTGCTCGGGCTGCCGCTGGCCGGCGTGTGGCCGGCCGGGTGGTGGTCGCTGCTGCGTCGGACGGAACTGCGGCGGGCCCGGGCGATCGCGGTGGCCTATCCGCTGATGTGCGTTCTTCTGCTGATTACGGCCGGGCAGTTCTACTACACGCTCGGCCTTGTCCTGAGCTTGCACGCGGTCGGCAGTGTGACCGTGCTCCGATGGGCCGGACAACACGGCCGGCGGCACGCCCTGATCTGGGCCGCGGCCGTGCTGAACACCGCGATCGCAGCCGTGGTGGCCCTGCCCCTGCTACCGGTACGCACACTCGCCGAAACCCCGATCCCCGCGATCAACCAGGTCGTCCGGGACCAACTCGGCTGGCCCACCTACGTCGCGCAGATCGCGGCGGTCTACCGGCAGATGCCCGATCAAGGCGCGGCCGTGCTCATCGTCGGCAACTACGGCGAAGCGGGTGCCGTCGACCGCTACGGCGCCCGATACGAACTGCCGCGCGTCTACAGCGGACAGAACCAGCTCTACTACCTCGGCCGGCCACCGGAATCGGCGACGAGCGCGGTGGTGGTCACCCAGGGCGACTCGGCCGGACCGCTGCTGCGCGACGTCTTCCGGCGATGTACGATCGTAGCTCGGCTCGACAACGGCCTCCACGTAGCCAACGAGGAGCAGGACACACCGATCCGCGTGTGCACCGGCCCACGCGGTTCGTGGGCGACACTATGGCCGAGATTCCGTGCGCTCGACTGACCCGCACGGCTCACGCACTGACGGAATGGATGATCGACGGCTTACTACCGACCGAACAGATGTTTTCTGAATGGCATTGAACTGATAAAGTATCGCACTGACCTGGATACGATTCCCTATGTGGATGTCGTGATTCGCACCGACCTGCTGCCCGCCGACCAGCGACTGTCATACCTTCGCCAACGGTGCCTGTCGCTGCCCGAGCCGGTCGAGATCACCAGCACCGAAGTGGCGGTCCCCGGCTCACTCACCCGGTTTCGCGAGGCCGGTCCGGCCAGCATCGGGTCGCTGCACACCCACGGTCCGGCCGACTGGACGATCCGGCGTGGTCCCGCGCTCATCCGCCGAGGCGATCCCGAGTCGTTCCGGCTGCTGCTCAACGTCGACGGGGTCACCGGCATGGACCAGCACGGGCGCCAGACCCAGCTGGGCCCGGTCCAGATGGCGCTGTACGACACCTCGACACCGCTGACCGGCTGGCGGCGCACCCCCTCGGCGCCGGGCACGCTCCTCATGATGATGTTTCCGTACGCGTCCCTCGGCCACCCTCCACGCCGGGTTCGCGCGCTCATCGGCACCCCGGTGGACGGCCGGCGCGGCTACGGCGCGCTCGTCGCGCAGACGCTCGTCCGGCTCGAACGCGACGCCGACCAGTTCAGCGCCGAGCAACTCGCCGCCGGCTCCCGCGCTGTGCTCGAGCTGCTACGTGCTCTGCTGGGCAGCCTGCAGGACGGTGGAGAGCCGCCGCGCGGAGACCGAGCCGCCCTGATGACGCAGATCGAGGCGTACGTCAACCGGCGGCTGGGCGACCGGCTGACCCCGGCGGGCATAGCCGCCGCGCACCACATCTCGGTGCGGACGCTGCACCGGCTCTTCGCCGAGCGGGGCCGGGCCGTCGGCCAGTGGATCCACGAACTACGACTCGACCGGTGTCGGCGGGAACTCGCCGCTGCCGACGGACCGCCACGCACGATCCAGATGCTGGCCCAGCGCTGGGGCTTCGCCGACGGGCCACACCTCAGCCGCTCCTTCCGCGCCGCGTACGGCCTCAGCCCGCACGAGTACCGCGAGCTGATGCGGCAGACCGGCACTTCCGTTCACGTCGGCGACACGGAGGTTCATCACTGAGCCGACCCTCCGCGGGCACGCTTGAGCCGGTCAATCGAGCAGTGTGGAGGATCTGTGGAACTCACCCCGTTCACCGCGACACTCTGGCTGATCTTCCTGTTCTTCGCGGTGATCGCCATCGCCACCCGCGTTCGCGGTCGTGTGCGGCTCGGGTTCACCTGGCGTCGGCCGGCACCGTGGGGCGATGCGGGCCGCGGCGTCCTGATCGGCCTGGCCGCGATGGCCGCGGTCTTCTGCGTTGAACTCGCCGCCGGGCTCATCGACGTCGACCGGGTCGCGCCCTCCGGTTCACGGTTGCTCGCCGCTCTCGGCATGTTCGTCCCGTGGGCGATCTTCGAGGAGCTGGCGTTCCGGGTCCTCATCCTGGTGGGTGCGCTCGTGCTGTTCAAGCGCCCGTGGGCCGCGCTCGCCGTCTCGGCGTTGCTGTTCGGCCTCGCACACGTGCCCAACGACGACGCCACCGCGCTGTCCGTGCTCAGCACCGTCGTCGGCGGCTGCATGTACGGGCTGGCGTTCCTCCGTACCGGGCGCCTCTGGCTGCCGCTGCTCCTGCACCTGACCTGGAACTTTGCCCAAGGCCCGATCTTCGGCTTCCCGGTCAGCGGCGACACCGACCACAGCACGGCATTCATCCTCCAGCACGCCTCCGCCGGTCCGGCTGCGGTGACCGGGGGAGCGTACGGCCCGGAGGGCGGCCTGCTCGGCATCAGCGCCCGGCTGCTGGTCATCGGCCTGGTCCTGCTCGCCACCCACCAGACGTACCGGAGCCCGCTTCTGCTCGGCCAGCAGCCGCGGGACACACCCCGCGACCACTCGCATCCGCCCGCCACCGCCGGCGGCCCGAGCCGCGCGACGGATCCGGCGCGCCCGTGAACGAGCGGCACAACTTCGCCCACGAATGGAAACTCGCCGGCGGCAACACCGGTGTTCTGCTGCTGCTGCTGGGCTGGTCGTCCGATGCCATGCCGCGCCGTTACGGCCGCAGCGCGGCCGCCGAACGCGCTCGGCAGATCCAGACCCAACTGGGTATCGGCGAGAAGGTCTGAAAAGCCGGCCGCGCTGGGGATCCGGGCGCCCGCCTTGATCCCCGGCGACGCTGCCGGCATCCATTCCTCCGCCTTCGCGAACGGCCGGCTCCCTTCCAGCCCGAATCCGAAGAGGACGCGATGACACAACAATCACGGCCGGACCTTGGACGGTGAGCGGCCGCAAAAGGTTGTACCGGATCAGCGACGGGCGGGACGGCGTGCTCAGGAGTCTTCACGTCGCTGAGGGATCGGGATCCAGCAATCCGTGCGCGATCACAAGCTGGGGAACTCGGTGCCGGTACACGCCAGACGGGCACCGGTCTCTCGCAGCGCGTCGACGACGCTCCCGGCGCCGATGCGAGTCAGTTTGCCGGATCGGCATGCCTCCGCGAGAAGCCACACGGTTCCGTGAACGTCCGCGCCATGCCGGCGGGCTCCCCTTGGTGGCATCGCGATCATCGGTTACCGCAACGCCGTGGATGAGCTCGGCGGCGGCGCAGACGCTGGCTTCGCCCAGCTCGCTCTGCGACATGCCGAGCGATGTGCCGGCGAGCTGAACCCGCTCGCCCGGAGCCGTCCGGTCCTGCTGTGCCATTTTGCGGTAATCGCACAGGTTGCACGAGGCTGCGATGTCGATCTCGATGTTCCGGCGGTTCGGTGTCGCGGGGGTGGTGGAGCGACGCGCCGCAGTCGCCAGAGGAAAGGCGGGCGGGCCGGAGCGGCCCGCTCGCCTTTCCTGCCACCTCAGCTGCCGAAGGCCTGGAACTCGGCCGCGCGCACGTTGAGCGCCTGCGGGCTCGCCGTGCGGCAGTCGGTGTCGGCCCGCGGGTCGTTGTCCCGCTCACCGGCGTAGTCGGGGGCGCCGGTGCACTGGTTGGTCAGCACCTCGAAGCGCAGGTGCGTCGCGACCGTCGGGCGGATGTCGAACGACCGCACGATCAGTTCCGGCGCCCGGGGGCGCGGCGCTCTCGACGGGAACGCGTTCGCCTTGCTGGTGTAGACGGTCTTGAAGTCGGCCGGGGCGGAGCACGTCACCGTGGCCGACGCGGTGCATGCCGAGACCCGGAACTGCCGCAGGGCGGAGAACCTGCTCTGCGCCGCGCCGTCGGGGTCGGTGGCGATCTGCGGCCGCAGCATGGCGCTCACCTGCACCCGCCGGACCTTGTGCGCCCCGCCGGCCAGGTCGACCGTGACCTGCTTGCCGGCCACCGGGCTGGCCAGCGACGCCCAGTTGGTCGCCTCGTCGTCGTCCACCAGCCGGGCCAGGTTGATGCCGTCGCCGGTGGCCACCGCGCCGGCGTTGCCGGACGCCAAGTTGTGCGGCATTCGCACGGTGAGGCGGGCCGGTCCGGGGTGGTGGAACGAGGTCGGCTTGACCCGCGCCTCGCCGTGGCCGGGCGCCTGCGTGATGAACGTGTACGTCCCCGGCACCAGGCTGACCGTGTCGGGCAGTGGCGTTGCCGGGTCGGTGTCGGCGACCGGCACGGCCCGTGCCTGGTAGTCGCCGACGAACAGCTTCGCGTTCGGCACCGGCCGCCCGTGCTCGTCGACCGGCTTGAACGCGACCCTCGCCTCCGCCGCGTACGGCGAGGCGAAGCTGGGCGTCGGGTTGACGTCCGTGGCGCCGGCGCTGGCCGCGCCCTCGCCCAGGCCGCGCTTGGCGAACGCGTTCCACAGCAGCGCCTGGTTGGCCCCGCCGAACCGGACCAGGTCGGCGCCGAGCATCGCGTCGCGCGCGTCCACCATGCTGTTGGCGCTGGTGGCCATCAGCAGGAACGAGTCGAACACCAGCTGCACCCAGCGCCGGTTGCCCGGGCAGTGGGTCACCGGTGTGCGCCCGGCCGCGCACGACTTCTGCAGCCCCGGCGTGCCCGCGCCGTACTTCTTGATCATGGCAGCGCGGATGTCGAAGTTGGTCGCCGTCCACACCTCGCCCGAGGCGTGCACCTGCAGGCCGACGAGGTCGTAGTCGATGCTGCTGTAGTTGAGCGGGCTCCGGCTCATGTTGTAGTTGCGGATCCCGGCGATCGGGTCGGACGTGACGTACTGGCCGGCCGTGTACGCCCGGATGCCGGGCGGCGCGTAGCCGTTCTCGTTCAGGTACTCCATCGCCAGCTGGTCGGACCAGCTCTCGCTCATCCCCTGCGGGGTGCTGACGCCGGCGTCCGGCCCGGCGACCATGCGGTTGCTGATGGCGTGCGAGTACTCGTGGCCGATCACCGACATGTCGTAGTCGCCGTCCACGCAGGGTGCGTAGAACGCGCCGGCGATCGACTGCCACAGGTACATGTTGGTGATCGGGGCCTCGCCGTCCGGCGGGGTGATCTGGTTGGCGTTGTCGCGGGCCTCGAAGTTCGGCGGCCCGCCGCTGACCCCACCGGCCTGGGCGTTGCCCTGCTCGAGATCGTTGCCGAGCCCGCCGCGGCCGAAGTTGTCGTCCTGCATGTTCCAGGTCTTCTCGGTGAAGCCCAGCTGGTAGGCCCAGTCATGCATGCGGTTGTGCTGGGCGAACAGGTTGGCCCGGGCGGCGTCGATGTCGTTGCGCTGCGGGCTGTCGAAGACGGCCGGCGAGCACTGCTGCCGATACCACTGGTTGGTCCACCGGTAGTCGTAGTCACGGCTCGGCTTCGCCGTCGCCGTCTCGGTGCCCACGGTGAACGGATCGTTCGAGGTCCAATTGTGTACGGCGACCGCGTTGTTCCCCAGGGTCGTGTGCGTCGGCGCGCCGTCGAGGACATCCCACGCGTACGGCGAGGAAGCCCGCCCGATCACGTAGTCGCACCCGCGCTGCGGCGCGAAGCACCAGGTCTGCCGGGTGTCCCGGGACGAGTAGTCCACCGGCGGCGACAGGGGGAACGCCTCCCATTCGGCATTGTCGTGATCGGCGTCGACGATGTCCTCGCGCAGCAGCACCCCGCCGTCACGGGCGTCGACATAGGTCGTGTACGCGACCGGCTCGGCGCCGCCGAGGTTCGCGCCCAGCGTCACCTGGTACGCCGCGCGGGCGCCGCGGTCCGCGGTGGGCACGGCGACGATGCGGTTCGCCATGACCGTCGGGCTCGCGATTCCGGCGTCGGCCGCCGCGATGCGCTGCGCGTCGGCCGCGGTGAGCGTGGCCGGCTGGGGTGCGGCCGCGTCCCGGGCCAGCGACGAGCTGACGTACCAGACCTGCCCGTCCCGCACGCCGACGGCGAGCAGGCCGTCGTGCCCGGCGACCAGGTCGCCGAAGCGCTGCCGGAAGATCACGGCGGCGCCGGCGCCGAGCGGCGCCGTCGTCAGCAGGTCGAGCGACTCCGCGCCGAGCTCGGTCAGCCCGAGCATCTCGCGGTTGGCGTCCACGTACGCGCGGGCCGCCACGATCGGGTCGGGCGACAGCCCGGCCGCCAGCGGCTTGGCCGCCGGCGTGAGCGCGGCGGGGGTGCCGAACGTGTTCCAGCGGGCCTTGGCGCCCGCCGAAGCCGCGAGCGCGCGCTGCCGCTCGGTCGGCGCGATCCGCCCGCGGCGGTTGTCCTTGGTCTTGTCCAGGTGGTCGTCACCAGGCGTGCGGGCAGCCTCGGCCCGGGCCGGCCCGCCGGGCGCGGCCTGGCCGCCGGTCGGCAGCCCGGCGACGACAAGGGCGGTGGCGAGAAGCATGGTGGCGGCTGCCGGTAACGCACGGGATGGTGTGCGCACGGTCCCTCCTAGGTCGAACGGTTATTACCGGTCGCCTCGATCCGACCGCACCCCGATGTGCCACGGCATGGGCCGAACATCCAATTTAGAGACTTGTCGATCTATCGATCGTCATCGGCAGGGCGGGTCATACTTCAGGTCGTTCCCGACATACGCCGCCCATTGCGCCGGCGTGATCGCGTCGCCGCCGAGCCGGCACAGCGTGCCGGCGACCAGCTCCGGGTCGATCGCCCACAGCTCGACGCTCTCGCCCTTCTTCACGGCGAGGAACCGGCCGTCCCGACTGAACGCCAGGACGTCGAGCCCGGACCGGCCCGGAACGACCAGCGACATCCGTACCCGCGGGGTCCCCACGCCGATGTCCCACAGATCGATCTCCTCGGCGTCGAGATCGCCCGGCAGCGCCAGCCGGCGGCCGTCGCTGCTGATCGCGAGGACCCGGTTGCCGCTACCGCCCTGGCCGAGGAAGACGCCGGGCTCGCCGGCCAGTCCGTCCCGGTCGACGCCGAAGACCCGGATCTGCTGGGACTTGTCGGCGACGATCAGGCGCTTGCCGTCCGGGGTGAACACGCCGTTGGTCAGCCCGGCGTCGGGCGGGAACCGGAACCCGCGCAGGGCGCGCGGCCGCGCCGGGTCGGTGAGGTCGCGCAGGATGACCTCGTCGCGGGTGAAGACGGCGATCACCGGGTCGCGCGGCGCGAAGGCGAGGTCCCAGGTCAGCGCCGGGAAGGAGGAGACCAGGCGGGGCCGGGCCGGGTCGGCCACGTCGAAGATCCGCACCGCGGGCGGGGCGCCGGGGCGCGGTTCGGCCTCGTGGTCGGCGACCGCGAGCAGCCGGCCGTCGGCCGAGAAGGACAGCGCCGCGGCGCCCTGATCGAGCCCGGTGGTGATCTCGGCGAGCGGTGGCCCGCCCGGCGCGCCGGTCGACAGCAGCACGACGTGCGGGCGCCGCTTCACGATCTTCGTCGCGGCGGCCACCGCGCCGTCCGGGCGGAACGCGAACCCGGCCCCGGCCTCCTGGCCGTACCAGCCGTCGAGGACGCCCGTGGTGGCGACCGTGCCGGCCGGCCGGGGGTGCCGCGGATCGGCGATGTCGAGCAACCGGGTGCCGTCCCGGCCGCTGGTCTCGGCCATCAGCGGCGGCCCGGCCGGGTTGAACGCCACCCGGACCGAGAACCCGTTCGGCCCGCCGAACGTCGTCGCGACCGGCCCGGCGCGGCCCGGATCGGTGACGTCCCAGACGAACACCCCGGCGGTGCTCGCGACGGCGACCGCCTGGAGGCCGTCGACCTGCGGGCGGGCCAGCAGCGCCCCGGTCTGCAGGCTGCCGCCGGTCGTGGTCGGCATCCGGGCCGCGGGCACCAGCATCGACTGGCCGGACGTCGCCTTGTCGTGGCTCGCCCCGCGCACCCAGGTCTGCACCGAGCCGAGGTCGCAGGAGGTCAGCACGGCGTTGCGGAGCAGCAGGATCGCGTGGATGTGGTCGCACCCGGAGGTGGCCGGCTGCTGGTACGCCGGGCGTGGGCGGCGGGGATCGGAGATGTCGTAGAGGGACGGCACCTCGCGAGTCGGCTTCCCGTCGAACGCCTTCTCCGGGAGCACCAGGGCCAGTCGCCGGCCGGTCGGGTCGAACGCCACCCGGCGCTGGATCATCCGCACCGGGGCGTCCAGCGGGTCGGTCGAGCCGGTGAGCCGGGCCCGGGCGGCCGGCCGCGCGGGGTCGGTGAGGTCCCAGAGCCGGACCGTCCCGTCGGCGCCGCTGCTGGCCAGCAGGCGCCCGGCCGGCGCGAAGGTGACCGAGTCGACCCGGCCGCGGTGGCCGGACGCCGGCGGCAGTTCCCGGGGCGACGCCGGATCCGTGGTGTCCCACAGGTGGATCCGCCCGCCCGTGCCGGCCGCGGCGAGCAGCCGCCCGTCGGGCGCGAACGCCAGCGTGGTGATGCTCTTGGCGCCGGTCGGCAGCGAGCGGCCCGGCCGCGGGCGGCGGGGGTCGCTGATGTCCCAGAGCCGCACCTCGGGCCGGTCCTGCTCGATGGCCTGAGCGCCGACCAGGGCCGGTTCGCCGCCGCCGGGCGGGCCGACCGCGGCGGCCAGCGTCCGGCCGTCCGGCGAGACGGCGACCGGGCCGGTCGACAGCGAGCCGATCCGGGACAGCGGCGTGCTGGTGGCCACGTCCCAGAGCACCAGCTCGGGCCCGGTGGCGAGGGCGAGCACCGGCCCGGCCCCGCCGGAGGCCACGTCGAAGACCTTCAGATTGCCGGCGAGCTGGCCGGGGATGCCGGCGCTGTTCAGCACCGCCTGCCCGCCCTCGGCCGGGTCGAGCCGGTAGGCCACGGCGGCCAGTTGTTTGGACAGGCCCGGCTGGTCTCGCCGCAGCCGCGCGGCCTCGCCGGTCAGCGCCCGGGCCACCGCCCGGTTGCGGGCCGCTTCGGCGGTGTTGCGGGCGGCCTCGGCGGTGGCGCGCTCGGCGGCGGTCTGGCGCTGTGACCAGAGCGCGACTCCGGCGCCGGCGCCGGTCAGCACGAGCAGCACCACCAGGACGGCGACCACCGCACGGCGGAGCCGGGTCGCGCGTTGCTCGAGGGCCTCCGACGCGGCCAGGAACTCGGCCGAGGCGGGCGGGACGTCGTGGGTCCGGGCGCCCTCGAGGGCGTCGGCGAGGCGGCGTCCGCGGTAGGCCTGGCCGGGATCGCGGCCGGCGTCCCGCCAGGACCGGGCGTCGGCGGCCAGGCGCTGGCTGGTGCGCAGCCAGTCGCGGTCCTCCGCGAGCCACTCGACCAGGCGTGGCCACACGCGCAGCAGGGCCTCGTGGCTGAGCCGTACGGTGTCGCGGTCCTGGGTGATGAGGCGGGCGCTGGTGAAGGCTTCCAGGGCCCGGCGGTCGTCCTCGCCGGTCACCAGCTCGTCGCGCGCTGCCGGGCGTACGGTGTCGGGGGTGTTGTCGCCGACCTGGACCAGACGCGGAAGCATGCGCCGCAGCGCCGCGCGCGACCCCGCGCCCAGCTCTTCATAGACCCGCTCGGCGCTGGTCGCGACGGCCCGCTCGACCCCGCCGGCCGCGCGGTAGCCGCCGATCGTGAGCCGGTTGCCCTCGCGGTGCTGCCAGGTCGCCAGCAGCGTGTGCGAGAGCAGCGGCAGGCGGTCGCCGGCGCCGAGCTCGTCGAGGATGAAATCGGCCAGGCCGTCGGCCAGCCGCAGGTCCGCGACCTGGGCCGGGCCCTCGATGGCCGCGCGCAACTCGTCCGACGTCATCGCGGTGACCAGGAACTGGTGCTCGAGCGCGTCCTTCAGCTCGGCACGCTCGGCGGCCTGGGCGTAGAAGTCGGCGCGCAGCGCGAGCACGACCAGGTGACGCCGGGCCAGATCCAGGACCTCGGCCAGGAAGCGCGCCCGCTCCACATCGGACGGGCAGAGGGTGAACAGCTGTTCCAGCTGGTCGACCACGAGCACCGAGCGGGTCTCGGCGAGGCGGGCCCGGCGCAGGGCGTCGGCGGGCCGTTCGCCCGGAGTGATCGTCGCGACCGGCCAGCGGCTGGAACCGTCCAGGTCGCCGCGGGCGAGCGCGGTCACCAGGCCGGCCTGCAGCAGCGAGGACTTGCCGGAGCCGGAGGCGCCGACCACCAGCAGCGGCCGGTGCGCGTCGGCCGCCTCGCCGGCCCGGGCCACCAGGCGTTTGGCCAGCTCGTCGCGCCCGAAGTAGAACTTCGCGTCGTCGACGCCGAACGCCGCGAGGCCGGGGTAGGGGCTGGCGCCCTCGGCGGGCGGCTCGGGGGTGTGCGGCGGGGGTGCGGCGCGATTGACGGCGAGCACGAGCGAGCCGGCGGTGTCGCCGAGCTGCCGGCGGGGGAGCGGTGCGCCGGCGGCCCGCAGCCGGCTCCGGAGCCGGTCGTGCACGACGTCGAGGGTCAGCAGGTGCGGCGCCCGGTCGTCGCCCTCGCGCAGCAGCGTGACGAACGCGCCGGTGAACGTGGTGAGCTCGGCGCCGGTCGGGGCATCGGCGAGGTTCTCGGCCGAGGCCAGCACGTAGGCGCCGTGCACCGGCGGCGGGGTGAGAGCGGCGGCGGCCGTGCCGGGCAGCTGGGCCCGGCCGGAGAAGCAGCAGTCGAGGATCAGCACCACGGTGGACGCCGGCGAGTCGGCGACGGCCTGGCGGATCGCGGCGAAGGCGAGCGCCTGATGGCCGCTCAGGCCGGCGGTGAGGGTGTCGGTGCCGGCGGCGGCCAGGTGCAGCTCGCCGGCGGGGTCGAGCAGGCCGTGGCCGACGAAGTAGATCAGCAGCACCGACTCGGCCTCGGCGGCGGCCTGGGCGACGGCTTGCGCCATGTCGATCGCTTGCGGTGGGTCGATGATGACGCGTACGGCGCCGGGCGCGACCCCGCAGACCTCGGTCAGGGCGGCGGCGACCGCGTGCGCGCCGCGCGCCGCGGCGGGCACCGGCGGCAGGGTCGGCCCGGTGTGCGTCGCGGTGCCGATGACCAGGGCGCGGACCCCCGGGCCGGACAGGTCGGTCACGGCGGCTCGATCTCGCGGGCGATCCGCTCCATCTCGGCGCGCAGGGCGGCCATGTCGAAGCCCTTCACCCGGGTCGCGGTGATCTCGAAGGAGCTGCCGTCCGGGCGCTCGACCTTGACCGTGACGTCGGCGCGCTGCTGCCGCAGCCACGTGACCAGGACGGTGACCAGCGCCGCCGCCGCGCCGCCGGGACCGACCGCGACGACCAGCGCCTCCAGCATCGGGCCGAGTGTGCCGTCGGCGGGCGGGCTCTCGCGGGTCGTGACGCGCCCGCGCAGGGCCGGCTCGTCGACGAGCCAGGAACGCAATCCCCGCAACGTGTCCGCGTCGCCCACCGTGATCGAAACGTCCACGCATCGATCCTAGTGGCATCGATCCCGGTGCCATCGATCCCCGTGCCATCGATCCCGGTGGCACCGAAACCGGGCGAGGCAGAACGGCGGCCCGGGACTGGGTTTCCCGGGCCGCCGGCACGCCGCCGACCGCGAGGAGTGAGACGTCGGCGTGTCTGGCCGCCCGGGTCTGGGGCCCGGGCGGCCGGGAGAGCTAGGGAGTCCAGGGGGCCATGGACACCCAGCTCACGTCGTCGGGCCACAGGCTTGCGGCGTTGTAGGTGGAGCCGCCGTGGGCCGCGATGTACAGGATGTTGTTGTAATGACGCAGGTAGCGCAGCGAGTAGTTGTACGACATGTACGAGTTGCCCTGCCCGGTCACGCCGGCCTGCGGGCAGAACGTCGCGTCGTTCGCGAACAGCTCGCTGCCGTCGTTGGCGTTCAGCTGGAGCTGGTAGTTGTAGTGGCGCAGGTAGTTGCCCGGGGTGTTGCGCGACTCGAACGAGACGCAGGCGCTGTTGGCCAGCCCGGAGCGGACGTACCAGGTGGCGTTGGCCTTGTCGGTCGCCGAGCTCGACGACGAGACCACCCCGGTGGTGACGGTCGAGCCGGAGTGGGTGATGTACCGGGTGGTGCAGCACGCCGTGGTGGCGCGCAGCGAGATCGCCGAGCCGACGGCCGGGCCGGGGCGGGCGACGGTCGCGTACCCGGCGGCGGTGATGTTGGCCTGCACCGCGTTCTCGGTGGCGTCGGACGGGTAGCCCGAGGTCATCACGCCCTCGTAGAACGTGCCGGCGGCGCTGACGCTGTTGTCGCCGCCGATGCCCAGGATGATCGCGCCCTCCTTCTTCATCGGGTTGTATCCGGAGACGTTGGGCCGCACGCCGTTGTAGTACGTGGACAGGCCGCCGGACTGCGCGTTGCCGGCCCGGATCGCCCAGTGGTTGGGCTCGCCCTTCACGATCGCGGTGAGGAACCGGTGGCTCACCGACGGGTTGCCGGCGTTGTAGGTGCGGTTGACCCCGGAGAACAGGCCGTTCTCCAGGTCGGCCATCACCCACGGGCCGTTGCCGGAGCCGTACCCCCAGCCCTTGCTGTTGCCGAAGTAGATGGCCTCCATGTGGCCGTTGCCGGTGTCCAGGCTGTTGGTCTCGGCGTTGCCGTAGTCGAAGCAGCACCCCCCGTTGTAGTGCGTGCCGTCGAAGATGGAGTACATGCCCTCGGGCTGGTCGCCGGTGGCGATCCCGTTGGTGGAGTTGTCGCGGTAGCCGGTGCCCGGCGAGACGAAGACGCCGTACGCCCGGTGCCCGCCGACCGTGACCGGCGCCGCGATCGCGTTCGCGAGGTTGTCGTAGCCGCCGGCGGCCGGGCCCTGGAACCCGCCGGGCGGCGCCTGGGTGAGGTGGTTGCCCCGCCCGGACTGGTCGTAGATGACCGTGATGACGCAGGAGGTGCCGGCGCAGAAGGAGTCCTGCGCGGCGGCGTTCGCGACCCCGCCGGCGGTCAGCGGCGCGACGTTCAGGGTGGCGTTGTCGGAGGTCCGGCGCACCTGGTAGAGCGAGCCGGCGTAGGAGCCGTAGAGGGCGCGGGTGGTGCTGTGCGCGGCGACGCACGGGGTGCCGCCGGAGGCGTAGATGTCGCAGGGCTGGGTGCCGGCGGCCTGCGCCGGGCCGGCGCCGGTGAGAAGCGCCGCCGTCAGGACGCCGGCGGCGGCGACCGGGAGCAGGGCTTTTCGGGTACGGATACGTGCCATCGCGGACCTCTTCCGTGGCGTGGGGATGCGGCTCTGCCGGACCGGCGTCGCGGTGGGGAAGTGCGACGGCGACGGTCCGTCGAGGCAGGGGGGAGCCTGACGCGAGCGGTTTGTGAACGTTAACATAGTCGTCACATCCACGATGGGCAATGGCTGACGGTCCTAGTTGAAGGGTGGTCGATTCACCCCGTAGAGGGCGTGGATCTCGGACGAGCGGATCTCGATCCGCCAGATGGTGCCGGCGGCCACGGCGAGGACCGCGGCGGCGCCCGCCAGTCCCCAGAAGAGGCGGTGGGCGGGGTCGATCGTGGCCAGGGCGGCGCACGCACCCACCGTGAAGCCACCGGCGGTTACGCAGAGTCCCAACTCGTGCTGCATCTCGAGGAATCGCTTGTGGGCCTTGCGCACCTTGCCGAAATGCGAGGGCGGCGCCCATTTCGTGGTGATCCACAAACCGATCGCCACGAAGAACCAGAGGGCCGCGAGCCAGGCGTTCCACGCCGCCGGGTTGCCGAGAAAGAAGGCCGGCGGTATCTCCAGGCCGGCGATGGCGAACGGCAGGAAACAATCGACGAACGAGGGCGCCCAGCGGAGCAGGACGCTCATGGTGAGGTAGTAGTAGAAAACGACGACGAAAACGAGCATCAGCGTGATGCTCTGCACCATGACGAGCATCGACGGCTTCGGGAACGTGTTCTGGGCCAGCAGCGCCAGCGCGACGCCCTGGATGATGCTGATGATCGTGATGAATCCGTTCGGCGAGACCTCCAGCGAACGGTGCACCAGAACATTGTGGGTAAGGGATTGAATGGCCTCGCCCCGGCCGACGTCCAAGTCTTCTTCATATCGGACTTCGCGCGGGTGCGTACTTGTCGGCGAGTCGCCCTCATGGTAGGCGCGCGGATTCGCCCGATGCCTCGGCCGGGGAGAGATGAACTCGCGTGATTCGATCGCCACGCACCCATGATGGACCCGCGGTCAATACCATTATGTCGATCTAGCGCGAACCTTTAGTAATCCTTGAGCGATCCGCGTTTGCGCAGCTCGGAGGCCCTTTTTATGGTTCCGGACGGGTGACCTGACTAGTCATCCCGATGGCTGCGAATAACCGCAGCTCACCGGGGAAATGGCGGCGGCGCGTATGCCGGCGGTGACGGATGGTCGCCGAAAACGGACGGTAATCGCGTCGCGGTGGGCGCGCAAAGGGACGAAAGCGTCTAACTATCGCAAGCGATACGGTCGCCGTCGCGGTCCAGCTTGTAGATGTCGCTGCCCACGACCTTGACCGGGCCGCTGACGTAGGCAGGGCCATCCCCGCTGCCGCCGGCGCAGTCGACGTCGGAGGCGATGGGCACACACGGTGTGTAGTTGGGATCGCAGCCGCTCGACGCCGTCTTGGTGCCGACCGCGATCACCTTGGTCACCGGCTTCCGGGTGACCGTGTCGCCGATCAGCTTGCGCCCGGTCTCCTTGCCGCCGGTGAGGGTGACCTCGTAGGTCAGCGTGCGCACCCCGGCGACGCCCTTGGTCCGCACCTTGGTCTTGCCCTTGGCCAGCGTGCTGTCCTCGACCTTCTTCGTCGAGTAGGCGATCGACTTCGTGACCTTGACGGTCTTCTTGGTGACTTCGGGCGCGGTCTCGTCCGGAGAGCTGGCCGCGGGGTCGCTCGGCCCGGTGGCGGCCGGGTCGGCGGCGACGGACTCCGCGGCGGGGCCGCCGGCCAGTTGATCGGCGGCGACGTCGGCGTCGTCCCCGGCCACTGTCTCGGTGGTCGCGGGCGCCTCGACGGTGGACGCCGGCTTCGGATCGCCGGCCAGTGCGGCGAGCGCCGTGGCGCCGCCGCAGCACGGGAGCACCAGGGCGGCCGCGATCAGGCCGACCCGCTGGATCGTCGACAGGCGGGCCCAGAAGCCGGGCCGCTGCGGAGGCGGTGCCCACAATGGAGTTTGGCTCGTCACCGCGCCAGTGTGGGCGCCGCCGGTGCGCGGCAGAACCGCCGTTCGGCCGACCACCCCTCCCACGAAAGATGCGAAACGTGCACGCTTCTTACGCTCGGTCGGCGGGGCAGGGCCTGCCACGCGAGGACGCCGTTCCGGACGCGACGGGCTGATAGCGTCCGGATCATGACGTCCGCCGCGCCGCCCGCCGTCGTGTTTCCGGGCGGCGGCGAAACGTCGCCCGGCGTGCCGCGCCCGCCCGTCGCCGATCTGCCCGGTCAGCGCCGGTGATCGCGCGGCTGCTCACCGAGGTGTTCGCGCCCGCGGTGCTGGCCGCGGCGATGCCGGTGGTGATCGGGGCACACGCCGGCAGCGTCGGGTGGGGGCTGCTGGCGGCCCTGTTCTGCGCGGTCATCCCGTACGCGATGATCCTGCGTGGCGTGCGCCGCGGCCGGCTGAGCGACCGGCACATCGGGGAGCGCTCGCAGCGGACCGGGCCGTTGCTGTCCGGCCTCGGGTCGGTGCTCGCCGGGCTCGCCCTGCTGGTGGCCGGCGGGGCGCCGCGGGAGCTGATCGCGCTGGTCGTGGCGTCGTTCGCCGGCGGCGCCGTCGCGACCGGGATCAACCACTTTTAGCTTGGTTTTTGACCGGTGCGGCGTGGCCGGGGATTGGTTGGCGGCCCGTCTCCGAGGCGGCGCGGGCTGGGCGCGCCGCGTCAGGCGTAGGCGGCGCGAGCCAGCGTGACCAGCTCGCCCAGGCGGCTCGGTGGGTCGTCGCGCCACCAGGCGAGGCGCACCTCGATCGGCGGGGCGTCCCGGACCGCGCGATACGCGACGCCCGGCCGCGGATTCTGGTTGGCCGTCGCCTCCGAGGTGACGCCGACCGCCTGACCGGCCGCGATCAGCGTCAGCCACTCGTCGACCCCGTGCGACTCGCGCGTCGACGCCGGCGTGGCGCCCGGCGGCCACAACTGCGGCGTGGTGGTGCCGGTACGGCTGTCCAGCGCCACCGTGTAGCGGGCGAGGTCGGCCATCCGCACCGAGCGGCGGCGCGCCAGGGCGTTGTCGGTCGCCACGGCCGCAAGCCGGGCCTCGGTGCCGATCAGCGTGGTGGCGAAGCGGGCGTCGTCGATCGGGCGCCGGATCACCGCGACGTCGGCCAGCCCCTCGCCGAGGCCGGCCGTGGCCGTGGCGGACTGCACGAACACGAGCGGCACGTCCGGGTGCGCCGCGGCCCAGGCCCGCTGCAGGCGCCGGGTGTGCTTGCCCAGCGCGGCCCACGCGTACCCGATGCGAAGCTCCGCCGGCCGGGTGACCGTCCGCTCGAGGTGGGCGACCTCCGCCAGCACGCGGCGCGCGGCCGGCAGAACCCGGGCGCCGGTCGCGGTCGGCGAGACGTGCCGGGTGGTGCGTTCGAGCAGCCGTACGCCCAAAGCCGTTTCCAGAGCCGCGACGGCGCGCGAGACGGCCGCCTGCGAAAGCCCGAGCGACGCCGCGGCGTCGGTGAACGTGCCGGCGTCGGCCACCGCGACCAGCGCCTCGAGCTGGCGCAGCTGCACATTCATGCGGGCAGCGTATAGGTGACCCGCGCCGCGCATTTCCCCTCCGGCGCTCGCCGGGCCGACGCTGGGCCGATGAGCGCCCGGACCGCCGCCGGCATCGCCACCATGCTCGGCAGCGCCGCCAGCAACCAGGTCGGCGCGGCCGTGGGCGCCCACGCCTTCCCGCTCATCGGCCCGGCCGGCGTGGTCGCCGTGCGCCAGGTGGTCGCCGCCGCCGTGCTGCTCCCGCTCGCCCGCCCCGGCGTACGCCGTTTCACCTGGCCACAGTGGTGGCCGACGCTGCTGCTGGCGGTCGTCCTCGCGACCATGAACCTCAGCCTCTACACCGCCGTCGACCGCGTCGGGCTGGGCCTGGCCGTCACCCTGGAGTTCCTGGGCCCGCTCGCCGTCGCCCTCGCCGGCTCGCGCACCCGTGCCGATCTGCTCGGCGCCGCCATCGCCTGCGCGGGCGTGTACGTGCTGGTCCGGCCCGGCCCGTCGAGCGACTACCTCGGCGTCGGCCTGGGCCTGCTGGCCGCGAGCTGCTGGGCCGGGTACATCGTGCTCAACCGCGTGGCCGGCGCCCGCCTCCCCGGCCTGCAGGCGCCCGCGGTCGCGACGTCGATCTCCGCGCTGCTCTACCTGCCGGTCCTGCTCACCATGCATCGCGGCGGCCTCGGGTACGCCCTGACCGCCGGCCTGCTGAGCTCCGCCGTCCCGTACGCCGCCGACCTGATCGTCCTGCGTTTCGTCCCGCCCCGCCTCTTCGGCGTCTGCATGAGCCTCCACCCGGTGTTCGCCGCGCTCGCCGGCGTCGCTTTCCTCGGACAAATCCTCCATGCGCGCCATTGGGCCGGAATCGCGCTGGTGGTGACGGCCAATGCGCTGGCGGTCCGCTCCTCGACAACGCAATTGCGCAGTGCGCAAGATAATTGTCCGGGCAGTGACAGGGAAACAGTCGACGGGGTGACTTCGATTCGCCGGAAACGGGGCTAGGCTCGCCGGGTCAAGCGCCCGATATCGAGGTCGTTCCCATGTCGCCCGAAGCGGTGGTCGTCCAGCTGGACCTGGTGGAGCACGCACCCGGCGTGTACTACCTGACGTGCCAATCGCCGTTCGGCGAGACCAATTTCCGGCTCGAGCTGCCCGAGCCGGAGTCGCGGCGGCTGCAGGCGGTCGAGACCAATGTGCTGCGGTCCGGCGCGCAATTGATCACGCGCGGGGCGGCGGGCCGGCTCGAGGCGCCGATCCGGCAACTCGGCACGGATCTTTGCGACGCGGTTCTGCACGACGAATCGCGGGAGCTGTTCGAGATCAGCCTGCGGCACGCGGAAAGCACGCGTACGCCATTTCAGCTGATGTTGCGGATTCGCGGGACCACGCTCGCGCAGCTGCCGTGGGAATTCCTCTACGACCGCCGCCGCGGCGACTACCTGGCGCTGAATCTGCCGGTGGTGCGCTACCTCGACGTGATGCAGCCGGTCGCGCCGGTGACGGTGAAGCTGCCGCTGCGCATCCTCGGCGTGATCAGCCACCCGGACGACCGCGACGAGCTGCAGGTGGCGACCGAGAAGGAGGCGCTGTCCGCGGCGCTGGCCCCGCTGGGCGACGACCAGGTGCAGCTGAGCTGGCTGGAGGGCTCCGGCTGGGAGCACCTGTGGCGGGCGGCCCGCCGGGCGTCCTGGCACATCCTGCATTTCATCGGGCACGGCGGCTTCGACGAGGCGCGCGGCGAGGGGTTTCTGGAGTTCGTCGACGACGACGGCGCGGCCCGCCAGGTGTACGCGACCGACCTCGGCCGGCTGCTGCACGACAACGACTCGCTGCGGCTCGCGGTGCTCAACGCCTGCGAGTCGGGCCGGGCGTCCGGGGTGGACACGTTCGCGAGCCCGGCGGCGAGCTTCATCCGGCGCGGGTTCCCGGCCGCCGTCGCGATGCAGTACGAGATCAGCGACCCGGCGGCCCTCATCTTCGCCCAGGCCCTCTACGGCGCGATCGCGTCGGGGGTGTCGCTGGACCGGGCGGTGACCGACGCGCGCACCACCGTGCACATGACCCAGCCGGGCAGCCTCGAATGGGGCACCCCGGTGCTGTACCTGCGGTCCCGCAACGCCGACGTGTTCGAGGTGAAGGACGCGTCGCGGGCGTCGGCCGCCGACAGCCAGACCGACAACCTGCGCCGCGCGAACGACCTCGTGCGCACGCTGAAGGCCCCGCCGCCGCAGGTCAGGGCCAAAGCTTCGGTGCCGCCCCAGCAGAAGCCGCCGGAAAGGCCGCCCCAGCAGAAGCCGCCGGAAAGGCCGCCCCCGGCGCAGCCGCGCGCCCACAACTTGACCGAGACCCACCGCTTCGCGCACCCGGGCCCGGTGCACGCCGTCGCCGCCGACCCCGCCCACCGCCGCCTCTTCGCCGCCGGCGAGCTCGGCGAGATCCTCTGCTGGGATCTCGACACCGCCCAGGTCTGCCGCTGCTGCCGCCTGCCCGATCGCGCGGCCGCCGTACGCTCGATCGCCGTCACCCGCGACGGCCGCTTCGTCGCCGCCGTCCACGACGACCGCGTGGTCCGGGTCTGGGACGCCGAGACCGAGACCGCCACCCTGAGCTTCCGCACCCCCGGCAACCAGGCCGGCCGCTGTGTCCGCTTCGCCCCCGACGAGTCGCTGCTGGTGGTGGGCTGCGCGGGCGCCCTGGCGCTGATCGCCGACCGCTACGGCCGCGAGCGCCTGCGCCTGCTGCACCGCCCCGAGGTCGACGACGGCGGCCGCCCGCGCCGGCCCGGCGACGTCCGCGCCGCGACCTTCAGCCCGGACGGCCGCTGGATCGCCACCGGCGCCGACGACGGCCTGCTTCGCCTGTTCGGCGCGAACGGCCAGATCGCCTTCCGGTTCCCGCACCCGCACGCGGTCCTGGACGTCGCGTTCCGCCCGGACGGCCGGATCCTGGCGACCGGGGCGGCCGACGGCGTGGCCCGGCTGTGGAACGCCCACGGCGAGGTGCAGGCCCGCCTCAACCACGGTTCCGCGGTCGCCTCGGTCGCGTACACCGCCGACGGCCGCCTCGTCACCGGGGGCGCCGACGGCATCGCGCGCCTGTGGCACGAGGAGCGCGCGCACGCCTGGACCGAGCCGGCCGGCGCGATCGCGGCGGTGGCCGGCCGCGCGGAGAAGTCCCTGATCACGGCGCACGCCGACCACACCGTACGCGTCTGGGAGCTCACATGACCGACGACGTCGAGCTTTTCGTGCACCCGGGGCTGGGCCCGGACCAGGTGGCGGACATCCGCGCCGAGCTGCGGGACTGGGGATGGGAGCCCGCGGTGCGCCGGATGCCGCCCCGCCGCGGCGCCGCCGACTTCACCTGGATGCTCCTGCTGACCGTGCCGGCCGAGATCTTCGTGAAGACGATGCTCGAGCAGGCCGGGCGGCAGGCCTTCGAGTCACTGCGGGGGTTCGTGCGACGGCGGCTCGGCCGCACCGAGGAGAAGCAGGTCGTCGTCATCGAGGAGGCCGGGTCCGGAGCGCAGTTCGCGCTCTCCGCCGACCTGCCGCTCGACGCGTACCGGCAGATGGTCGAGGCGCTCTCCGCGGGCGACCTCGAGGACGGGCTCAGAACCTTCGACCGGGGGCGGGGTCGCTGGGTGGGCGAGACATGAGGAGGCAGAGATGACCGACCGCGACGACGCCGCCTGGAACCGGCCCGACGCGCCACCCCCGAACTGGCAGCAACCGCCGCCGCAACCGCCCGGCCCCGCGCAGGGCTCGTGGAATCCCGGCGGCTATCCGCCGCCGCAGCATTATCAGCAGCCGGGCGCCTGGCAGCCCGGCCCGTCGCCGGTGGTGCCCGCGCGGACCACCAACACGATGGCCATCCTGGCGCTGGTCTTCGCGTTCGTCTTCCCGCCGGCCGGCCTGGTGCTGGGTTTCCTGGCCCGCCAGCAGATCCAGCAGCGCGGCGAGGGCGGCGAGGGCCTGGCCATGGCCGGCCTGATCATCGGCGCGATCGGCACGGTCGGCTACGTCATCCTCTGCGCCGCCTCCGCGTCGACCGGGTACTGAACGGGCGCCTCACAGCCGGCCGGCGATGGCGGCCTTGTTCAGCAGTTCGGCCCACTCCGCGGCCGGCTCCGATCCCCACGTGATCCCGCCGCCCGCGCCGTAGACGGCGGTCGAGGTGCGGCGGTCGATGACCGCGGTGCGGATCGCGACGTTGAATCGCGCCCGCACCGGCTCGGACGGCGGCGCGACGAGCCCGACCGCCCCGCAGTAGACCCCGCGCGGGCCGCCCTCCAGGTCGCGGATGATTTCCATGCTGCGCCGCTTGGGCGCGCCGGTGACGGAGCCGCACGGAAACAGCGCCCGGAAAATGTCGACGAGCCCGCACTCCGGACGCAGCCGCGCCACCACCTCCGACGTCATCTGCCACACCGTCGGATAGCGTTCCAGCGCGAACAACTCGGTCACCTCGACGCTGCCGGTGGCGGCAACTTTCGCCAGGTCGTTGCGCAATAGGTCGACAATCATCAAATTCTCGGCCCGCTCCTTCGGGCTGTCCCGGAGCCGCCGGCCGACCTCGTCGTCGTTGCCCGGCCGGCGCGCCGCGGTGCCCTTCATCGGGCGCGTCCGCACCCGGTCGCCGGCCCATTCGAAGAACAGCTCGGGGCTGGCGCTGGCAACCACAAAAGGACCCATTTCCGCGTACGCGTTGAGCGCGCCACCCTGCGCTGCCGCGAGGTTCGCGTAAAGCTCCAGCGGATCGCCCCCGAAGGCCGCCCGCAGCCGCCCGGTGAGATTGCACTGGTAGGTCTCGCCGGCCTCGATGTGCTTGCGCACCGCCTCGACCGCCCGCCGATGCTCCCCCTCGCTCCAGTCGAGCGCCCACCGCGTCCGCCGCGGCCCGGACGGCGCGATCACCGGCACCGGGCGGGGCGCGTCGCAGAGGCCGAACCATGCGAGTGGCGGTTCACTTGCGCCGCGCGGGAAGGCCGGCAGTCGCGGATCCAGGCCGGGCGCCGCCTCGTAGGAGACATAGCCGTAGGCCCACTCGCCGGCCGCCTCCACCTCGGCCAGCACCCCGGCCACCTCGTCCGGCCGCTCGGCGACCAGGACACGATGCGGCGGCGGGCAGGCCACCGCCGTCCCGGACACCAGATTGTCGAATCGCGCGCTCATGTCCCCCCGGCTTCCCCCGACAGAGGCTACGCCGGGCGCACGCTCGCACCTCAGCGGAAACCGGTGAGGCTGAACACGACGAAACCGAGGGCGGCCAGCGGAACGGTGAGCAGCAGTGCGCGACGCGACACCACCAGGCCCAGCGCGATGAGAATCGCGGCCAACAGCAGCGGCTCGGCGACGCCGTAGGACGGGTCGCCGGCGCGGCGCAGCTCGATCGCGGCCTCGGCGAACAGCACCGCCCCGGGAAGCGCGATCGCGACGCGTTGCCGGCGGCCGGGAACGCGGGCCAGGTGGCCGCCCGCGCCGAAGATCGCGCCGGCGAGCACACCCATGGCCATCCAGATCAGCGCGTAGGACGCGTACGCGTTGGAAAGCTCGTCGTTCTGGATGAGCGCCGCGGCCAGGTAGTAGGCGGGCACGGCGACGACCAGCATCACCACCCCGCCGAGGACGCTCGCCGGCAGGCTCCACCGCGAGCGCCGAGTCAGCAGGAAAGCCGCCACCGCCCACACCGCCGTGGAATTGCCGAGGCCGCCGAGCGGGTACGGCACGTATTTGATCCAGACGAAGTCGAGGAACCCCAGCAGGAGGCCCGCGAGCGGAGCAACGGCGATCATCACGACCGGAGGATAGGCAGGCCGGAACCGGCCCCGCCTCGATCCGGGGACAGATGGCGGGTCGGCCGAAAGTGTCAGACGCCGCGGCGCAGGCGCAGGGGCAGCAGCGCCGGCACGCGGCGCATGTGATCCGCGTACGCCGGGCGGCGCTGGACCGATCGGCGATCCATCAGCGGCACGCTGACGAAGACGAACAGCAGCACCATCACCACCGGGCCGAGGACCGTCCACCACCAGCCGGGCGCCGCGGCCAGGGCGAACAGCCACAGGCCCCACCAGAAGGCGATCTCGCCCAGGTAGTTGGGATGCCGCGAGTACCGCCACAGGCCCCGGTCGAGGACGCGGCCGCGGTTGGCCGGATCGCGGGCGAACGAGCGCACCTGCCGGTCGGCGACCGCCTCGGCCACCACGGCCAGGACGACCACCACCGTGGCGAGGACGTCGAGCCGGCCCAGCGGCCGGTCGAGCACGGTCACCGCGGGCCAGGCGGACAGCAGGCCGGCGAAGACGACCAGCGTGGGCATCAGCTGGATGCCGACGAGGCTCACCACCCAGAACGGCAGCCAGGGCGGCCGCTGCTCGCGCAGCTGCACGTAGCGCCAGTCCTCGTGGGTCAGGCCGCGCCACGACGACGCCCAGTTGGCCGTCAGCCGCACCGCCCAGGCCAGCACGAGTACCAGGACCGTGAGCTGACGCTCGCTGACGGCGGCGAGCTCGCCCCCGTCGCGCCACCACACCCAGGCCAGGACGATCACCGGCGGGGCGACGCTCCAGTACGGGTCGTAGAGGCTCGCGTTGCGCACCAGCACACTGACCGCGAACACCACGACGGTGGCGGCCACGTCGGCGACGAGCGTGCCCACCAGCGGATGCGCGCTGGTCATCGTGGCCGCGACCGCCCACGCCACCGCCCCGGCCACGGCATAGGCGCCCAGCACGACCGCGAACCCGGCCCGCCGATCATTCCCCGACATGCGACGAGGGTAGGCGGTCGAGGGCCGGTGTCGAAGCCGGGGCCGGAGCGAGGCGCGGCCAGACGGCTGCTGGGCCACGCCGCATGCTGGGTTTGCGCGGCGCGTCCGGGCCCAGGCCGCCTACGGCTGGAGCAGGGCGGCGACGCCGGCCTTGTCGAAGGCGGCCCGGACGTCCTCGGGCGTCTCGGTGAAGTGTGACCAGCTGTCGATGTGGGCCGGGACCACCCGGGAGACGCCGAGGATGCGGGCTGCTTCGACCATGTCGGTGGCGGAGAGGGTGAGGTTCGCGTCGCCGACCAGCGGGGTGCGGGCCCGGCCGCCGAAGAGGACTGTCACCTCGATCGACGGGAAGCGGGCGGCGATCTCGGCGACCACGCGCAGCGAGGCGTTGTCGCCGCTCACGTAGAGCGTGGGCTCGCCGTCGGCCTCGAGGACGAAACCGGTGACTGGGCCGACCAGGTGCTCGCTGCCGTCGGGGCCGTGCTGGGCGGGGACGGCAGTGACGCGTACGCCATGGTCGAGCTCGACGGTCTCCCAGGGTGACAGTCCCCGGACCGGCCGGCCCAGCCGCTCAGCGGCGGTCGGAGTGCTCAGCACGAGCGGCGCGGCGGCGGCGAGCTCCCGGCCGCGGCGGTCCAGGTTGTCGGGGTGCTGGTCGTGCGAGAGCAGCACGACGTCGACCGGGCCCGGCTCGCCGGTGGGCGGCGCGGTCTTGGTGAGCTTGCGGTCGCCGATCGGGTAGTCGCCGGGCTCGTCGAACGTCGGGTCGGTGAGGAAGGTCAGGCCGCCGAAGGAGAACTCCACGGTCGGCCCGCCGAACAAGCGGAAGGTCATGCGCCCATCCTGCTACGCCGCCGGGCCGGACCGCCCCTCGTTATGCGGGCACTGCCGGGTTATGCGGGCACCGGCGGCAGACCCGCGAGCGCGGCCTGGACCGCGTCGCCGGAGAGCTCGTGGTCGACCATGTCGCCGGCCAGGAACTTGCCGTAGGCGGGGAGGTCGAGGTGGCCGTGCCCGCAGAGCGCGGTCAGGATGACCTTCTCCTCGCCGGTCTCCTTGCAGCGCAGGGCCTCCTCGACGCAGGCCGCGAGCGCGTGGGTCGGCTCGGGCGCCGGGATGATGCCCTCGCTGCGGGCGAACCGCACGCCCGCCTCGAAGCACTCGCGCTGCGTCTTGGCGACCGCCTCGATCAGGCCGAGCTCGTAGACGTGCGAGATCAGCGGGGACATCCCGTGATACCGCAGGCCGCCGGCGTGGATGGGGTCGGGGATGAACTCGTGACCCAGCGTGTGCATCTTCATCAGCGGCGTCATCCCGGCGGTGTCGCCGAAGTCGTACGCGTAAACGCCTTTGGTCAGCGAGGGGCAGGACGCGGGCTCCACCGCGCGGATCGTGGGCGACATGCGGCCCGCCAGCTTCTCGCGCAGGAACGGGAAGGCCAGCCCGGCGAAGTTGGATCCGCCGCCGGTGCAGCCGACGATCACGTCCGGCGCGTCGCCCGCCTTGGCCAGCTGGAGCAGCGCCTCCTCGCCGATGATGGTCTGGTGCAGCAGCACGTGGTTGAGCACGCTGCCGAGCGCGTAGTTGGTGTCCGGGTGCTGCGCGGCGACCTCGACCGCCTCGCTGATCGCGATGCCGAGCGAGCCGGGGGAGTCCGGGTCGGCGGCGAGGATCTTGCGGCCGGCCTCGGTGAGCTCCGACGGGGACGGATGGATCGTCGCCCCGAAGGTCTCGATCATGATCTTCCGGTACGGCTTCTGGTCGTACGAGGCGCGGACCTGCCAGATCTCGCAGTCCAGGCCGAATTGGCCGGCGGCGAAGGCCAAGGCCGTGCCCCACTGGCCGGCGCCGGTCTCGGTGGTGAGCCGGCGGACGCCCGCGGCCGCGTTGTAGAACGCCTGCGGCACCGCGGTGTTCGGCTTGTGCGACCCGGCCGGTGACACGCCCTCGTACTTGTAGTAGATCTTCGCCGGGGTGCCGAGCGCCTTCTCCAGCCGCCGGGCGCGGTAAAGCGGCGACGGCCGCCAGAGCCGGTAGACGTCGATCACCTCGTCGGGGATGTCGACGAACCGGTGCGGGGAGACCTCCTGCTCGATCAGCGCCATCGGGAACAGCGGCGCGAGGTCGTCCGGGCCGACCGGCTGCAGCGTGCCCGGATGCAGCACGGGCGGTGGCGGCGCCGGCAGGTCCGGCACGATGTTGTACCACCGGCGCGGCATCTCCGACTCGGACAGCAGAATCTTGGTGGCGTCGTCGCTCATCCCCCGATCATCGACCATTTTCCGGCGCTGGGGGAGCATCCGATCGGCGCCGCGCGCCGGGTCAGCCGACCGGCGACCCGGCGGCCAGCCGGTCCAGCCCGTCGAGGAGCAGGTCGAGGGTGAACTCGAACTCGACCTGGCTGTCGCACCAGCCCAGCGCCGGGTCGCCGGCCGCGTGGACCTCGGCGGCCAGCATGGTCGTCAGGTGCGGCACCGCCGCGGCCATCGCGGCCAGATCTTCCTCGGCCGCGCCGACGTCGGTGGTGCCGGGGGTGAACAGCTCCTGCACGAACCCGAGCGCCATGGTGCCGAACGCGTGGATCGCGCGGTGGGCCAGCCGGGGAGTGAAGCCCGCCGCCAGCAGCGTGCCGACGATCTCGTCGTAGTACGCGTAGAGGCCGGGCGGGACGCTCGGGCGCGTGCCGAGCAGCGCCGGCGCCCACGGATGGCGCAGCATCACCTCGCGGGCCCGCAGGAAGCGGCGCCGCAGCCGCTCGCGCCAGTCGCCCCGCTCGTCGCCGACCGCCGCCCGGATCTCCTCGATCACCCACTCGGCCAGGCCGTCGAGCAGGCCGCCCTTGCCGGGCAGGTGGTAGTAGAGCGACATCGCCTCGACGCCCAGGTCGGCGGCGAGGCGGCGCATCGTCAGCGCCGTCAGGCCCTCGGCGTCGGCCAGGCCGACGGCGGCGGCGAGGGCTCGGTCGCGACTCAGCGGCTCCCTTGACACGTCCCGTACCTTACAACGTATGGCTACCTTACATAGTAAGAACACGGCCCGCGTGACCGGACTGGCCTACCTCGCCCTCGCCGTCGCCGGCGGCGCCGGCTTCCTCACCATCCGGCCGATCCTGTTCGAGCCGGGTGACCCGGCCGCGACCCTGGCCCACCTCACCGACCACCTCGCGCTCGCCCGCACCGGCGTCGTGCTCGAGCTGCTCGTCGTGCTCACCCAGGCGCTCGCGGCGGCCGGCTTCTACCGGCTCTACCGCGAGTCGAACCCGGTCAGCGCGGCCGGGATCGCGGCGTTCGGGCTGGTCAACTCGGTGGCCGTGCTCGGCAGCGCGGCCCTGCTCGGCGCCGCCGTCGAGGTGGCCGGTCAGCCGTTCGGCGACGCGCCCGCCACCGTGCAACTGCTCTATCTCGTCAGCGGCCACCTGTGGACAGTCGGGGGCATCTTCTTCGGGTTGTGGCTGATCCCGATGGGCTCCTGCGTCAGCGGCGTCCTGCGCTGGCTGCTCGTCGTGGGCGGCGTCGGCTACGTCCTCAACACGTTCGCGTCCTACGTGCTGCCGGCCGCCGCCGGCGTCCTCGTCGTGCCGGCCACGATCGGCGAGCTGTGGATGATCGGGTACCTGCTGGTGCGCGCGCCTGCCGTTCGTCCCGGGCCGGTCGCCGGCGGGCGCCTGCGCGCGGCGGGCTGACCCTCCCGTGGGCGGGCCAGGGTCTTCCACGGGCGCGACCCCGGCGCGGTGTGGGCCATCGTAGGAGCCATGAGCGAAGACACGAACAAGGTTGTGGCGGACACCGCGCGGCTGCTGAAGGAGACCTCCGAGCGGCACGGCGCGTTCGAGGCGGTCGCCCCGCCGCACGACTGGTGGGACTGGTACGCCGCGTATTTCGTCGCCCGGCAGGGCGGCGCCTCGGCGGAGGACGCCGTCGCTGCCGGGGACAGGTACATGGCCGAGGTGAAGGGCGTGGTGGTCCCGCCCGGGGCGGCCGGTCGCCGGTGATCAGCCGAAGGTGAACGAGTACGTCTCGGCGCCCGGGTCGAGGAAGGTGATCTCGGCGGTGCGGTCGGCGATGTGGCCGGGCTGGCGGACGAGCTGGTAGAGGCGGCGGTCGCCGATCGTGCCGTAGCCGTCGGCGTCGATGTCGTCGCCGTGCGCCCCGGCCGGCGGCTTGCCGTCGAGCAGGAGCTGGAAGCGGACCGGCTGGGCGGCGCCCATGACCAGGTTGAGGTCGCGGGCGTGGAAGCGGTTGACGATCCGGCCGCCCGCCGCGTCCGAGGTGGTGGCCTGCTCGCCGATGGTCCACCGGCCGTCGAGCGCCCAGTCGTTGAGACCCAGATGATCCGGGACGGTGTATTGCTGCGACCGTTCGGCGGCGATGCCTTCCGGTGACCGGAACTGCTCGCTGCGGGCGTACCCGGTGTAGTTCTCCGGCGAACGCAGGGTGCGGTAGTCGCCCGGCTCCTCGATCGGCCGCGGCTTGACGGTGACCACGTCGCTGCGGGCGTCGCCGAGCAGCCGCTGGATCGCCATCTCGGTGCGGGCGTACTCGTCCTCGCCGAAGTGGTGGTAGCGGATCAGGCCCTCGGTGTCGGCCAGGTAGATGGCCGGCCAGTAGTGGTTGTCGAACGCGCGCCAGATCGCGTAGTCGTTGTCGAGCGCCACCGGGTAGTCGACCCGGTCGCCGCGCGCCTCCCGGCGGACGTTCTCGACGTCCTGCTCGAAGCCGAACTCGGGCGTGTGCACGCCGACGACCAGCAGCCCCTGGTCGGTGTACTTGTCCGCCCACGCGCGCACGTACGGAAGCTGGCGCAGCCAGTTGATGCAGGTGTAGGTCCAGAAGTTGACCAGCACCACCTTCCCGCGGGTGATCTCCGCGGTCAGCGGCGGCGAGTTGAGCCAGCCGGTCGCGCCGTCGAAGCCGGGCATCTCGCCCTCGACGGGCAGCCGCCCCTCCGCCGCGTGCAGCCAATGTGGCGTCATGACCCATTCCCCCTGTCGTCGTGTCCTCTCACGATGACCCCCAGACCTCCGCCGCCGTCTCGACGATCAGGCGCAGCTTGGCGACCTCCTCGTCGTAGGTGAGCACGTTGCCCTCCACCGTCGAGGAGAAGCCGCACTGGCCCGACAGGCACAGCTGCTCGAGCGGGATGTATTTCGCCGCCTCGTCGATGCGGCGCTTGAGCGAGTCCTTCGACTCCAGCTCGCCGCGCTTGGTGGTGACCAGGCCGAGCACGACCATCTTGCCGGGCGGCACGAACCGCAGCGGCGCGAACCCGCCCGAGCGGTCGTCGTCGTACTCGAGGAAGAAGCCGTCGACGGCCAGCTCGGAGAACAGGGCCTCGGCGACGAAGTCGTACCCGCCGGCGGCGGCCCACGACGAGCGGAAGTTGCCCCGGCACATGTGGGTGGTCACGGCCAGCGTCGAGGGCCGGTCGGCGATGGCCGCGTTGATCTGCTTGATGTAGCGCAGGTGCTGGTGCTCGGCGTCGTCGCCGCGCTCGCTGAGCATCCGGCGCTGGTCGGGGTCGTTGAGGTAGGCCAGGCTGGTGTCGTCGAGCTGCAGATAGCGGCAGCCCAGCGCCGCGATGCGGCGGACCTGCTCGGCGTACGCCGCGCTGAGGTCGGCCCAGAACTGCTCCTGGTCGGGGTAGACGGCCGGGTCGATCGCGGCCGGGCCGCCGCGGTAGTGGACCATGCTGGGCGACGGGATGGTCAGCTTCGCGGTGATGCCGGGGTCGACGATGCCGGCCAGGAACGTGAAGTCGTCGCCGAAGATGGTCTCCTCGAGGCGGACGGGCGAGTCGATGGCGAGCGCCGCCGACTCGAACTCGAGGTCGCCCTGGGCGTTGCGGAAGTGGACCTGGATCTTCTCGTCGGTGGGGTGGATGCCGCCGAGGCGATAGATGAAGTCCATGTGCCAGGAGGTGCGGCGGAACTCGCCGTCGGTGGCCGAGCGCAGCCCGACGTCGCGCTGCATGCGGACGACGTCGCGGATCGCGTCGTCCTCGACGGCGCGCAGCTCGTCGGCGTCGAGCTTGCCCTCGGCGCGCTGCTGCCGCGCGTCGAGCAGCCGCTGCGGCCGCAGGAGGCTGCCGACGTGGTCGGCGCGGAAGGGCGGCGTGTCGCGAAGAGTCATGGCTGGTACCCCCGGGAGGCTGGACGGAACCAGATCATACTCCGGCCGATGTCCGGAAAATCCATGACTTCCGATTTGCACCATGTTTCAGATGCATTTCCGGTCGTCGTGCGGAATATTTCGTGCAATTCCCGAAACTCGTGGGGCACATTTCGGCCGGCCGGGGCGAAGATCCGCCACATCTGCCTCGGTCGATCGGCCAACGGGGCGTGTGCCGCTTGCCACCGGGAAGTAGTTTTCGAGCAGGACAAAAAGAAAAGGCGATCCCCGCGGCGGTTTCTCTGGCGAGGTGGAGTCATGATCCGGGTTCTGGTGGTGCGAGACGAGGGGTATTTCGGGGTCCCGGTGCGCGCGCTGATCGAGGCCGAGCCCGACATGCACTACGTCGCCACCCTGCCGCTCGACGGCGGCCTGGTCGAGCGGGCGGTGCAGCTGTGGCCCACCGTGGTCGTCTTCGACACCGAGTACATGGTGAGCCAGTTGCTGCCGTTCGCCGCCGATCTGCACGTGGCGATCCCGTCCTGCGCCATGCTGGTGCTCTCCGACCCGGCCAAGCGCGGCATGCTGCCGCCGCGGCGGCGCGCCGCCGGGCTCAATTTCCTGGTCAAGGGGGCGTCGGAGGCGCTCCTGGCCGATTCCGTACGGCGTCTGGCCGGCGGCGAGCGGGTCGTCTCGCCGATGCTGCAGGCCGCCTCGCTGAACGCCGACCGGGCGCTGAGCACGCGCGAGCTCGAGGTGCTCGGGCTGGCCGCCGAGGGGGATTCGGTCAAGGACATCGCGAGCCGTCTCTATTTGTCCGGCGGCACCGTGCGCAACTATTTGTCGGCGATCATTTCCAAGACCGGCGCGCGCAACCGCCTGGACGCGATCCGCATCGCCCGCAAGGATGGCTGGCTGCACTGATAAGAACGTACCGTGGGCAGGGATGCGAAACGACCAGTACGTCATCCCCGGTCCGCCGGTGCTCGTGCCCCTGGGCGTACTCATCATGGTCGTTTCTTGGGTGGTGTTGCGCCGCCGCGGTGCGCTGACCCCCGCGCGGCTGCTCGTGACCTGGCTCGCCGGGTGGTATGCGGTGGCCGTGCTCGGCGCGACGCTGCTGCCGCTGCACGTGTCCTTCGGCGGCGATCCGCAGCTCTACCGCATCAACCCGATCCCGTTCACCCAGATCCGGCCGCGTGACTCGCTGCTGAACGTGGTGATGACCCTGCCGTTCGCCGCCTTCCTGCACGTCGTCCTCGGCGTTCGCGACCGGATGCGGGTGATCCGGTTCGGCTTCCTGACCAGCCTGGCGATCGAGCTGACCCAGTGCGTGCTGATCCTGACCGTGCACGACAACCGCTGGGCCGAGGCGAACGACCTGATCGCCAACACGCTCGGCGTCTACCTGGGGTTCGTCGCGTTCCGATGGCTGCAGCGCCGGCCACCGCTGCGCCGGGTCGTCCCGGAGCGCGATGTGACTCAGCGCCGCCCGGCCCGCTCGTAGACCCGGGCCACCTCGCCGGCCAGATGGTCGGCGTCGTAGCGCGGGCCGGCCGTCCGGTCGGCGATGCCCTCGATGGTGGCGAGCGTCGCGAGGGCGTCGCGGGCCGGACCGTCGCCGACGAGCAGCAAAGTGGCTCCGGGGACCTCGCCGAGCGCCCGGATGAGGCGGTCGAAGCGTTCGGCGGGCTCGAGGCGGCCGATGCCGCCGACCACCGCGGCGTCCGGCGCGATGCCGAGGCGGGCGCGCGCGGCGGCCCGCAGGCGCGGGTCGAAGCGGAACTCGGCGGCGTCGACCGCCTTGGGGTGCCGCCGGCGCGCAGCGTGGCCGCGACGGCGCCCGGCGGGGAGAGCGTGACCACCTCGCTCTCGTGTGGCAGCCGGCTCACCATCAGTCGCAGCTGGTGCTCCGGTCCGCCGGCCGACAGCGCGCCGATCAGGTGCAGCACTCTCATGCCGACTCCATTTTCCGGTCCTCCGGGAGTCGACGCTGTCAAAGGCTTCACCGCGAATAACAGATGCAAATGTCACGGGAAATGTGAACCGTTCCGCACGTCTGGGAAAAGCCGATCAGGCCCGACGGATCGCCCGAAAGTGCTGGTGGCCGCAGGTCGAGGGGGAAGGCGAACACCGCTCACGTTGCTCGTGACAATTGCTACTGTGCCCCGAACCGCGGACGCGGGACCCTCCGGAAAAGACAATTCCGGAGGGATTCCCATGGAGGTACGCAGGGCCGCGCCGGGCGAATGGCGCGCGGGCGCCCCATGGTCGATGCTTCTGTGGGCCGCCCTTCCCGGCCGGGCGGCGCGGGCCGGCGGCGACGCGCTGGCGTTCGCGATCGGGATGCTGATCGCGACCCTGCTGCGCCACGACGGCCGCGTCGAGTACCTCAACTGCGGCGGCCTCCTCGAGCTCGCCGCGGTCGCCACGGTCGTGCAGACCGTGGCCGGCATCCAGTTCGGCCTCTACACCGGACGCTGGTCGTACGGCTGCTTCGAGGAGATCGCCGCCCTGGCCAAGACCGCCGCGGTCACCACGCCCGTGGTGTTCCTGCTCGACACGCTGCTCGGCCGGCTCGTCCCGCGCTCGGCCATCATCGCGTCCGGCCTGATCGCGCTGGTGCTCGCGGCCGGCATCCGGTACGCCGCACGCCTGCTGCAGGACTCGCGCCTGCGGCCGTCGCCCGAGCAGGGCAGCCGGGTGGTGGTGATGGGGGCCGGCGAGGGGGCGGCCCAGGTGGTCCGCGCGATGCTGCGCACACCGTCCAGCCCGTACGTGCCGGTTGCCCTGCTCGACGACGATCCCCGCAAGCGCGCCCTGCGCGTCATGGGGGTGCCGGTCACCGGCAACCGGCACGCGCTGCCGGAGGTGGTACGCCGGTTCCGGGCCGACGCGGTGCTCATCGCCATCCCGAGCGCGGGCGCCGACCTCGTCCGCGAGCTGAGCACGCTCGCCGGCGAGCTGAACGTGGACCTCAAGGTCGTGCCGCCGGTGGTGGAGCTGTTCGGCCGCACCGTACGCATCGAGGACATCCGCCCGGTCTCGCACGCCGACCTGCTCGGCCGCCGCGAGATCGGCATCGATCTCGCGGCCATCGCCGGGTATCTGGCCGGCCGCCGGGTGCTGGTCACCGGCGCCGGCGGATCGATCGGGTCCGAGCTGTGCCGCCAGGTCGCCCCGTTTCACCCGGACCGCCTGGTGATGCTCGACCGCGACGAGTCCGGCCTGCACGCGGTGCAGCTCTCGCTGGACGGCCGGGGCCTGCTCGACGACCGCAACCTGGTGGTGGCCGACATCCGCGACCAGCAGCGCCTCGACGAGGTGTTCCGGGAGCACCGCCCGCAGGTCGTCTTTCACGCCGCGGCGCTGAAACACCTGCCGCTGCTCGAGATGCACCCGTCCGAGGCGCTCAAGACCAACATCATCGGCACGTATCAGATGCTGCAGACCGCGTTGCGGCACCGCGTCGAGCGGTTCGTGAACATCTCCACCGACAAGGCCGCCGACCCGTGCAGCGTGCTCGGCTACTCCAAGCGCATCACCGAGCGGCTCACCGCGGCGGCCGACGGGTCCGCGGCCGGCACCTACTGCAGCGTCCGCTTCGGCAACGTGCTGGGCAGCCGCGGCTCGGTGCTCACCGCCTTCGAGGCGCAGGTCGCCAAGGGCGGCCCGATCACGGTGACCGACCCCGAGGTGTCCCGCTACTTCATGACCGTCCAGGAGGCCGTGCGGCTGGTCATCCAGGCCGGCGCGGTGGACAGCGCCCGCGAGGTGCTGGTGCTCGACATGGGCAAGCCGGTGCGGATCGCCGACGTCGCGCGCCGCCTGGCCGCCACCGCCGACACCCACATCCAGGTCGTCTACACCGGGCTGCGGCCCGGCGAGAAGCTGCGCGAGGTGCTGCTCGGGCCGGGGGAGGAGGACCGGCGGCCGCACCATCCGCTGCTGTCGCAGGTGCCGGTGCCGCCGCTGGACGGCGCGGTGCTGTCGCTGCTCGACCCGGCCGCGCCCCGCAAGGACCTCATCGCGGTGCTCCGGTGGCTCGCCGAGAGCCCGGCGCTGACGGTGGCACACCACAACGGCAACGGGAGGCACTGATGCGAGTCGTCATCGTGGGCCAGGGCTACGTGGGCCTGCCCCTCGCCGTGCGGGCGGCCCAGGCCGGGCACGACGTGGTCGGCTTCGACGTGGACGAGGAGCGGGTCAAGCGCCTCGCGGCCGGCGAATCCTATGTGGACGACGTCGCCGACGCCGAGCTGCGCGAGATCCTCGACGCCGGAACGTTCCACCCCGCGCACGACCCCCGGGCCTGCGCCGGCTTCGACATGGCCGTCATCTCGGTCCCCACGCCACTGCGCGAGGGGATGCCGGATTTGTCGTATATAGAACAAGCCGCCCGTACCCTGGCCCGCTATCTGCGGCCGGGCGCCACCGTCGCCCTCGAGTCCACCACCTATCCCGGCACCACGACCGATCTGGTGGCCCCGCTGCTGGAGGAGGGCTCGGGGCTCGTCGCGGGCCTCGATTTCCACCTGGGTTACAGCCCGGAGCGCATCGATCCGGGAAACCGGGAATGGACGCTGGTGAGCACGCCCAAGGTGGTATCGGGGATAAATCCGGCTTCACTCGAGAAAATCCGGACATTCTATTCCAGCTTCGTCGGCACCACGGTCCCGGTCCGGGACTGCCAAACCGCCGAACTGGCCAAGCTCCTGGAGAACACGTATCGGCACGTCAACATCGCGCTGATCAACGAACTGGCGGTCTACGCACACGACCTCGGTATCGACGTCTGGGAAGCGATCGACGCCGCCGCCACCAAGCCCTTCGGCTATCAGCGCTTCACCCCCGGGCCGGGCGTGGGCGGCCACTGCCTGCCGATCGACCCGTCCTACCTGTCCTGGCGGGTGCAGCGGGCGCTGGGCCAGAGCTTCCGCTTCGTCGAGCTGGCCAACGACATCAACAACCACATGCCCGACTACGTGGTCCGCCGCCTGGTCGCCGCCCTCAACCGGCGGCGCAAGGCGGTCAACGGGTCGACCGTGCTGCTGCTCGGCCTGGCCTACAAGCGCAACAGCGGCGACGCCCGCGAGTCCCCGGCCCGGCGGATCGCCGCGCTGCTGCTCGACATGGGCGCCGACGTGCGCGCCGCCGACCCGCACGTGATCGAGGACGCGCACATCGACCGCCGCGTCGTCCGGGTGCGGCCGACCGCCGAGCAGCTCGCCGCCGCCGACGCCGTGCTGCTGCTCGCCGACCACGACGCCTTCGACCTCGACCTGGTCGTCCGGCACGCCGGATACGTCCTGGACACCCGCCACCGCCTCACCGGCCCGACCGTGGAGTCGCTATGACCCGGACAACGTGGGATCTCGCCAACCGCCTCGCCGCCGCCGTCGCCCTCGTCCTGCTGGCGCCGGTGCTGCTCGTCATCGCCGCCTGGATCCGCCTCGCCGACGGCCGGGGCGTGCTCTTCGTCCAGGACCGGGCCGGCCGCGACGGCGTGCCGTTCCGCATGCTGAAGTTCCGCACGATGGTGCACGACTCGGTGCGGATGGCCGAGGAGATCGGGCTGGCCGACCCGTTCGGCCTGCTGCGCGACGATCCGCGGATCACCCGGTGCGGCCGGTTCCTGCGCCGCACCAGCCTCGACGAGCTGCCCCAGCTGGTCAACGTGCTGATCGGGCGGATGGCGCTGGTCGGCCCGCGTCCCGACGTGCTGCCGCAGGTGGCGAACTACACGAGCGAGGACCGCCGCCGGCTCGAGGTCAAGCCCGGCATCACCGGCTGGGCCCAGGTCAACGGCCGCGAGGACATCGACTGGGCCGAGCGGTTCGTGCTCGACCGGTGGTATGTCGACCACTGGTCGCCGGCGCTCGATCTGCGCATCCTGTGGCGGACCGCGGTCTCGCTGCGCCGCGCCGAGCCGCCGGTGCACGTCGACGAGCTCAACATCCAACGAGCACAGGCCCATGAGGTACGCCGTGCCGCGTGAGATCGGCTCGGAGTTCCACTGGGATCCGGCCTGCCTGGGCGCGGGCGGCGGCGACTGGCTCCCGCCCCGCCACCAGCTGTTCGCCACCGGCTGCGGCGCGCTCCGCACCCTGCTGCGGCGCCTGCGGCCCGGCCGCCTGCACGTCCCGTCGTACTTCTGCATGGGAGTGGCCGAGGCGCTCGCCCCGGACGCGCCGCTCGCCTTCTACCGCCACCTGCCCGACGACGGCGGCCCGCGGTGGGCGACGCTGCACGCGCGCGACGGCGATGTCGTGCTGGCCCAGAACCTGTTCGGCCGCGACGAGGGGCGGCCCTGGAACGACTGGATGGCCGCGCATCCCCGGGTCACCGTGGTCGAGGACCATTCGCACGATCCGCTCGGCCCGTGGGCGCGAGCCAGCCGCGCCCCGTACGCGATCGCCTCGTTGCGCAAGACGCTGCCGGTGCCGGACGGGGGTCTGTTGTGGTCGCCCGCCGGCCGCCGGCTCCCGCGGCCGGACGGCCGCCCCGGCGACGGCGCCCACCTCAAGCTCGCCGCCATGCTGCTGAAATCGGCCTGGCTGGACGGGCGCCCGGTGCCCAAGGACGACTTCCGCGCGTTGCACCAGCGTGGCGAGCGCACCCTGCTGGGCAGCGCCGCCCCGGCGACCGCCTTCACCGCCGCCGTGCTCCCGCTGCTCGACGCGGATGCCCTGCGGCGCAAGGGAATCGACAACGCCCGCGCGCTGGCGGCCGAAGCGCCGGTCCGGGCCGGGCCGTTCCGCGCGCAGCTCGTCTGCTCGACGCCGGCCGAGCGCGACGCCGTCCGGGCCAGCCTGGCCGCGCACGGCATCTACGCGCCCGTGCATTGGCGCCAGGACCGGGACCGGCTGTGGAGCGGGGACGACGAGGCCGCCGATCTGGCCGGCCGCATGCTCACCGTCCCCGTCGACCACCGCTGCTCAGCCGCCGACGTGCGCCGGATCGCGGCGGTGCTGCGCGCCGCCGGCGGGTCCGGCGAGGCCGGCCCGGCGGCGGGCCCGGCTCCAGCGGCGTAGCGTCAGCGCCCACCGCAGCATCGCCCGCGGCGGCCCGCTCTGCGTCGTCAGGTGCAGCAAATAGCGCCACAGTGGATAGTCGCCGCGCCGGTTCGACAAGGCGTAGGAGAATCGTTTGGCCGGCAGGTCGCCGTATTGCGGCATCCGCTCGAACCACTCGCTGCTCGCCTTCGCCGCCTCCTGCAGCGGCGCCAGCCGCGAGCGACGGGCGTTCTCGTAGCGCTCGAGCGCCACCGGCAGATCGTCGGCCGTCGCCAGCGAAGCGGCGAGCGCCATCGCGTCCTGCATCGCCAGTTTCGTGCCCGAGCCGATCGCGAAGTGGGTGGTGTGCGCGGCGTCGCCCATCAGCACCACGTTCCCGTGGTCCCAGCGCCGGTTGGTGACCCGGCGGAAGGTCAGCCAGCCGGTGCCGCCGGTCTCGGCGCGCTGGTCGATCAGCGGCTCGCCGTCGAGGTGCCGGGCGAAGATCGTGCCGAGCAGGTCGCAACCGTCCCGGCCGGTGAGCTCGCCGAAACCCAGCGCCGCCCACGTCTGCGGCGTGCACTCGGCGATGAACGTGCTCGCCTCGTCGGTGAACGGGTAGGCGTGGAACCAGATCCAGCCGGCCTCGGTCTTCTCGAAGCCGAAGGTGAACGTGCGGAACACGTGCGGCGTGCCCAGCCAGATGTAACGGTTGCGGCCCAGCTCGACCTCGGCGCCGAAGTGCGCGGCCTCGCGCTCCCGGATCCGGCTGCCGGCCCCGTCGCACACCACCACCAGGTCGGCGTCCGGCAGGTGCTCGACGTCGGCGCGGTAGCGCAGGTCGGCGCCGAGCTCGGTGGCGCGCTCGGCCAGGATGTCGAGCAGCCGGTGCCGGCCCAGGCTGAAGCCGTATCCGGCGAGGTGGCTGACCGGCTTGCCGGTGACGCGCACCTCGTACTCGTCCCATTTGCAGGCGGCGTCCCAGATGCGTCGCGCGCTGACCGGGTCGTGCCGGAACAGGTCGTCGAGCAGGTCGTCCCAGAACACCACGCCCCAGCCGTAGGTGACGCCGGCCGGGTTGCGTTCCAGCACGGTGACGTCGTGCCCGGCCCGGGTGGCCAGGATCGCGAAGTAGAGTCCGGCGGGGCCGCCGCCGACGCAGGTGATCCGCATGGTGGCTCCTATCGGTAGGACGGGAAGGTGGCGGCCAGATCCGCCGGGTCCGCTTGCGGTCTCCGGTCGGAGACCAATTTCGCGTACGCCGGCGCGTCGGCGACCACGCGCCAGGTGTGGAACGGGTGCCGGCTCGGCGAGAAGCCGGACTTGTAGGAGAACAGCGAGTCGTTGCTGCCGCCCTTGCCGCCGCCGAGATGGAACACGGTGTCGCCGCGCGCCTTACAGAACCGGCGCACCTCGTCGTAGAGCATCTCGTCGGCGTAGCGGCCCCGGGCCCGGCGGGTGGACGAGACGTAGCCGGTGGCGATGCCGTCGTGCGCGAAGAACGTGTTGCCGCCGACCACCTCGTCGCCCTCGAGCGCCACGGCCAGGTGCATCCGGTCGCCGGCCGCGTCGTGCAGGGCGCTCAGATGCTCGTACGTGAAGAAGTAGTAACCGGAAGCACCCACCCGGCGCATGTTGTCGTGATAGACCGCCACCCACTCGGCCAATCGGTCCCAGTCGTCGAAGACGACCTTCGTGCCGGCCCGGCGCGCCCGGTTGATGTGGTTGCGGTGGTCGGAGCGGGTCTGGCGCCACATCTCGTCGTGGCTCACGGTCAGGTCCATCGAGACCGTCTCGCCGTGCCGCACCAGGCATCCGTGCTCCTCCAGGACGTCGAGCCGAGCTGGGAGGAGGGGGTGCATCCGGACGAAGGCGGTGACGATGCCGTTCGCCCGCAGCGTTGCGGTCATCCGCTCGCAGGCCCGGGCCCAGAAGGCCGGGTCGCCGGTCGAGCTGACCGGCGCCGGATAGCCGTAGGGGGAGAGGGCATCGCGCCGGTCGCTCCCCGGGATGTCCCGCACGATCAGCGGCATCAGGAAGACGTCGTCGCCCTCGGCGTGGTGGAAGGCGGCCGGCGACCCGCCGTAGAGACCGGCGTCGAGAACGACGTACGCCGGCTCGTGATACATGTCGTGGCGGAGCCGGGGCAGAGCGGCGGCCCACTCGGGCGCCTCGGGCGTGAGCAGAGACATCATCCCCCCTTGCGGATCCGGGCGTTGAGCGCCATGTTGGCGGCGAACTGGTCGTTGACCACCCGATGGCCGTCGAGCCGCAGCTGCGCGCCCGCGTCGAAGCGGCCCAGCTTCACGAATCCGTCCGCGAGCCACCCGTTGTCGGTGCCGCTGCCGTCCACGTATCCCTTGTAGACGGTGCCTCCGGGCCAGACCACCTTGGTGAGCAGCGCGGCGAACGCGGCCATCTCCGCCCGCGTCCAGCCGGCCTCCACGACGTACGCGATGACGCCGTTGCCGTGGCTGACGTCCTGCCCGGGCCGTCGCGCCGAGCCCCAGCGATCCGACCAGAAATAGGCGGTCGGCTCGACCGGGTTGCGGCGCAGCTGACCCCGCAACCGCCGGTCGATGGCGCCCGCCACCGACCGGTAACGGGCCGCGCGCGCGGCGTCGGTGGTGACCTGGGCGAGGTTGTGCGCGATCAGCGCCCAGTGCGCCGCGAGGTGGGTCCGGTCGCGGTAGATGGCCTCGTCGGCGCCCCGCGAGTACCACTTCTCGAAGACGTGCGTCTCGGCGAAGTCGAGCAGCCGCTGGTAGCGGTCGCCCTGCGCCCCGCCGTCCCGCATGGCGACCAGCAGCGCGGTGCCGTAGCGCCAGAAGTAGCTCTCGTAGAGCGGCACCTCGTCGCCGCCCTCGCCCGACTTCGCGGAGGCCCAGCCGAGGTAGCCGTCGCGGAAGCTGCTGTGCGCCAACGACTTCGACGGCGTTGCGGCGGTGGCCACGTTCTCCACGAACAGCAGGGCCCGGTCGAGGTAGCGGTGCTCGCCGGTGGCGCGATACATCGCGACGCACGAGTCGACCGAGTAGGACAGGTCATAGTGGTCCCAGCTGTCCGGCGACTTCGACATCGGCAGGCCGGTCGCGTACTGGTAATCCCAGCTCTGCCGGAAGACGTCGGTCCATTGGGCGACCGTCCTCAGGCCGGCCGGTGGCGGGCCGGACGACGGCTCGACGGGCAGCGGCGTCATCATCGCCGGGACGTCGCGGTCGCGCCTGCACGCGGCCATTGCCGCGGCCGCGGCGCCGAGGGCGAGGAAGGCTCGCCGGGTGGTCATCTTGTCACCAACTCCCGATCGGAGACGGGGACCGCCGCCGCGGCGGCGAGCGCGGCGAACAGCCAGGCCAGCCGCGCGTCGTAGTAGTCGCCGGAGAAGAGGCTGCTGAGCGCCACGAAGACGGCGGCCGAAGCGGCCAGGCCGGTGCCCTTGACCCCGCGCACGGCGCCGGCCCACAGCAGGATCGCGGTGGCCAGCAGGCCGATCCCGATCAGTCCGCCCTCGGCGGCGACGCCGAGCAGGTAGTTGTGCGGGTACTCGACGCCCTGGTTGACGCCGATCGTGCCGTAGAAGCCGTCCAGCCCGGCGCCGGCGACGGGATGCTCGGCCGCCAGCTTCCCGGCGGCCCGCCAGATGCTGGTGCGGTCCGACAGATAGTGGTCCTGCACGGTCTGCTCGACGAACCGCTCCTGGAACAGGCTGGTGAAGGCCGGCGGCGCGAACTGCCAGGCGACGCCGGCCGCCATCACCAGGCCGGCGCCGGCCGCCAGCACCGGCGCGGCGCGCAGCCGGTGCCGCAGGCGCAGCAGGGCCGCCGCGCCGACCGCCGCCCCGGCGAGCAGGCCCGCCCGCGACCCGGAGAGGACCGCGGCCAGCAGGAAGAGCGGGACCGCCCCGAGAATCCACCAGCGACGGTGCGCCAGGAACAGCGCGACCGCGGCGATGATGCCGAGGATCTGGATGCGGACGAAGACGTTGGGGCCGCCGCCGAAGGCGGAGTAGCGACCCTGCTCGCCGGGGCCGTTGATGAAGATGGCGGCCAGCGCGAAGACGATCCCGGCCGCGTAGAACAGCCAGAACGTGGTGCGCACGACCCATTCCGGATCGCCGGTCGCGTATAGGTAGAAGGCGACGGTCAGCGCGGCCATCAGCACCAGATCGAGGGTCTGCGGGCCGACCCGGGCGGCCGGGGGCGCCCAGAGGCCCGAGGCGATCTGGTAGAGGAAGAACAGCACGGCGGCGATCAGCCAGCCCTCCCGGCGCGGGATCGCCGGGTCGAGGGCCGGCCGGCGGGCGATGTCGGCCACCAGCACGGCCAGGGCCGCGGCCAGCCCGATCACTCGCAGGTCGACCCAGGCCAGGTCGGGGAAGCCGGCCCGGTCGAGGGTGAACCGGCCGCCGATCGCGACGAGCATCAGCACGAGGGCGGGCGCGAGGAAGACGCGGCGACTCACAGCCGGTCACCCGCGAACCTGGTGATGAGCAGCGCGAGGGCGAGGCCGGCGCCGTACCCGGCCAGCGAGCCCCAGGCGGCCCCGGCGATGCCGTGCGCCGGGATCAGCAGCAGATAGCAGGCGAAGCTCACCGCGAACCCGGCGATCTCGGCCGCCGAGACCAGCGTGCCGTGCCCCTTGGCGACCAGCAGTCCCAGGCTGATCCGGGAGACCGCGTAGAGCCCGGCCGCGAGGACCAGCGGCAGCACGACGGTCCGGGCCGGCGCGTAGTCCGCCCCGAACACCGGCACGATCAACAGGTAGAGCCCGCCGGCCAGCAACGGCGCGACCACGAGCACGTACAGCGCGGCGGCGGCCACGATCGGCCGGGTGCGCAGCGTGCCGTCGCGGTGCGCGGCCCGCCAGCGGCCCAGCCGGGAGTCGGCGTAGGCGCGCAGTGGCCAGGCCAGCAGCTCGGTCATGGTGGCGACGCTGGCGTAGAGGCCGAGCGCGGCGGTGGAGGCGAGCGCGGGCAGCGCCAGCCGGTCCGAGCGCAGCATCGCCATGTTGGCGATGGCGGCCGGGAACAGCGCCGCGCCCTGCCGCCGCACGAGCCCGTTCTGGCCGGGCCCGTTCTGGTTGGGTCTGGCGCCGCCGGGCATCCGCAGCCAATGGAGGGCGTAACCGGCCGTGGGCACCAGGCAGGCGACGATGTAGCAGCCGAGCCACGGCGCGGGGGTGTCCACGCGGGCCCGGAAGAGGACGGCCATCGCGGCGAGCAGCAGGATCGACTCGATGACCCGGGAGGCCAGGAAATCGTGCACCCGCCCGGCCGCGATCGCGACCGAGCGGCCGGCGAGGCCGGCCGCCTCGACCAGCGCGAAGGTGGTCACCAGGGCGATGACGACCGGGCCGGGGGTGAGCCGGCGCGGTGCGAGCATCGCGTACGCCGTCGCGGCGGCCACGCCGAGCAACGTGGGCGCCACGAGCAGCCGGCCGTAGAGCCGCACCGCCGCGGCCGGCGCGACCTCGTGGTAGGCCGCCACGAAGCTGCGCTCGGTGCCCAGCAGCAGCGCCTGCGCACCCAGGTAGACGATCTGCAGCAGCAGCGCGACCTGGCCGCGGTGGGCCGGGGCGAGCGCCCGGACCATCATGATGTTCGCGGCCAGCGCCACCACGCCGACGAGCAGCTGCGACGCGACCAGCTGGACGTAGGGCTCGCGCAGCCGCTCACCCAGCCGCTCACCCAGCCGCTCACCCGGCCGCTCGCCCGGCCGGCGGACCGGGTCGCGCTGCTCAACCGTCCGCGTCATCGTGGCTCACTTGCGGTCCACCGGGCTCGACGTTCAGCACCCGGGCCTGACCGCGCGGCGGGGGTCCGACGCGGGCCCGCCCGCTGACCGGCCCGGGGTCCGCGGTGATCACCATGGTCTCGGCGCCCTCGCCGGCCCCGGTGATCAGTCCGAGCCCGCCGGCGCCGGGAACCGGGGTGCGCTGTTGGTGCCAGCCGGTCCCGGCCGGCAGCTTGCGCGGCAGCGCGTTGAGCACCGCCCCGGCGAGCTCCGCCCCGACCCGCTCGAGCAGTTCCCGCGAGCGCTGGACGTCCGCGACCGGCGTCCGGTTGGCCCGCACCACCAGCAGCGAGGTGTCGGTCACCTTGCTCAGCACCGTGCCGTCGGCCACGCCGAGCAGCGGCGGCGCGTCCACCAGCACCACGTCGAAGGTCTCGGTGAGCGTCCGCACCGCCGCGCCCAGCCGGGGCGAGGCCAGCAGCTCACCCGGGTCGGTCGCCGGCATGCCGCAGGGCACCACGGTGAGCCGTCCGTCGAGCGAGTCGCGCAGCACCTCGCCCACCGACGCCCGCCCGGCCAGCACCTCGGCCAGCCCGGGGCCGGGCCGCAGCGCCAGGTATCGGCCCACGCCCGGGGTGCGCAGGTTGGCGTCGACCAGCACCACCCGGGCCCCGGTCTCGGCCATCGCGATGGCGAGCCCGCAGGCGACCGCGGTGGTGCCCTCCTTGGCCTGGCTGCCGGCCAGCATCAGCGACGAGCCGCGCGGGCCGCTCCCGGCCTCCGGCAGAACGCTGCGCAACCGCCGGAAGCCCTCGGCGAGCGCCTCGCCGGGCAGTCCGGCCGCACCGCCGATGGAGATGACGCCGACCGCGCCGAGCCCGAGCCGGCGCAGGTCGTCCTCGTCGTGCACGGTTTTGGGGGTGGCCTCCCGCACGGCGACCGCGATCGCGCCGATCAGCAGGCCCAGCACCGCCGCGAAGCCGAGGTCGCGCACCAGGTTGCCGGGCTCGCGGGTGGTGACCGGGTCCTGGGCGACGGTGACCGACGGCCTCGGCCCGCCGGACCCGCCGGCCCCGGGCGGGTCCAGTTGCTTGGCCAGGCCGACCAGCGCGGCGGTGGCGGCGGTGACGATCCGCCTGCTGCGGTCGGCATCCGGGTCGGTGGCGATGACCACCAGCAGGTCGGTGCCGTCCTGCACCTGGGCCGAGAGGCTCTCCCGCACCCGGTCGGCGGTCAGCGGCGGGCCGACCTTGCCGACCACGGCCGCGGCCACCCGCGGCCCGGTGAGCAGCGCGATGTACGAATTGAGCCGGCTCGCCTCGGCATCGGGGTCGCCGGCGCCGGTGGTGATGAACAGGACCGTCGACGAGCGGTAGGCCGGCGGCGAGGACAGCGACAGCCCGGCCGCCACGCCCGCCGCGATCAGCACCGGGACCAGCAGCCAGGGCCATCGGCGGCGGCAGGCTTTGACGTACTCACGCAGTTCCACCGCGCACCCCCGACGCGCGGATCAAGACCTCTTCGAACTGGTCGAACAGCAGGTCGCGGGAGAACCGCTCGACGGCCAGCCGGTGCGCGGCCGTGCGGGCCCGGCGCAGCCAGTCGGCGTCGCGCAGGCGGTCGGCGAGCAGCTTGCCGGCCTCGTCGGCGTCGGTCGGGTCGAGCACCAGCCCGGCGCCGCTCTCGCGGAGCAGGTCGGCCTGCCAGCCGCCGTAGTTGACGGCGATCGGCCGGGCGGCGGCGAGCGCGTCGAAGAACTTGTTGGCCGAGTTGTCCCACAGCGCGCGGATCGGCCGCACGAAGCTCGACGACATCGTGGCGGCGCCGAGGATCACCGGCAGGTCGGCCTTGGGCACCTTCGCCCACATGTGCACGGTGGTGCCGAGCAGCCCGTGCGCGGCCGCGAGGGCCTTGGTGGACTCCCATTCCTTGCCGTGCCCCACGATGAGCACCTGGATCCCCGGGTCGAGCTCGCGCATCCGGCGCGCGGCCCGCACCAGATACTCGACCCCGTTCACGGCGCCCAGCGCCCCGGTGTAGACGATCAGCGGCCGGTCGCCCAGCCACGGGTGCTCCGCGCGGAAGCAGCGCACGGCGTCCGGGCGTACCCCTTGAAACAGCTCGATGTCCGCGGCGTTCGGAATCATCGTGATCCTGGTTTGTGGCCGGCGGGCGGTCACGCCCGCCGCCATGCCCGGGGAAAGCGCGATGACCTCGGCGGCGTTGCGGTAGGCGAAGTTCGCCAGTTCGCAGGCCAGCCGGAGCGCCGCCGGGTTGCGCAACGCGCCCATCTCGATCGGGACCTCCGGCCACAGGTCGCGCACCTCGAAGACGAACGGCACGCGCCGCAGCCGCGCGGCGATGACGCCGGGAACCGCGACCGTCAGGGGCGTGCTGGTGGCGAAGACCAGATCGGCGTCGAGCCGCGTGGCTTTCGCCGCGGCGAGCACCATGAACGCACCGAAGGCGCGCAGGCGGCGGGCATAGGACATGGAGTTCGAGTACGGGACGGGGTACCAGTGCACGGTGACGCCGTCGTCGCGGGTGACCCGCCGCGGGCCGCCCGCGATGTCGGTGGTGATGACGTCGACGGTGTGCCCGCGCGCGACCAGCCGCCGCGCCTGCTCGTAGGAGCGGATCCCGCCGGTCATCCCGGGATTGCAGTAGAACTGGTGGATGTAGACGATGCGCATGCTCAGCCCTCTCGCACGGCGGTGACGACGCGTTCCCGGTCGCGCTCGGTGAGCGCCGAGCCGCTCGGCAGGCACAGCCCCCGGCGGAAGAGGTCGGCGCTGACCTCGCCGCCGCGCATCACGCAGTCCTGGAAGACCGGCTGCAGGTGCATCGGCTTCCAAGCGGGCCGGGCCTCGATGTTGTGCCGCGCCAGGCGCGCGAGCAGTTGGTCGCGGTCGGCGCCGAACTTCCGCGCGTCGACCAGCAGGCTGGTCAGCCACCAGTTCGGCGAGCCGTACGGCGCGACCGGCATGAACGTCAGGCCCGGCAGGTCGCCGAGCGCCTCGTGGTAATAGCGGGCGGTCTGGCGCCGGGCGGCGATCATCTCGGCGAGCCGCTGCACCTGGCCGCGGCCCACCGCGGCGAGCAGGTTGGACAGGCGGTAGTTGTAGCCGACCACCCGGTGCTCGTAGTGCGCGACCGGCTCGCGGGCCTGGGTGGCGAGGTGCCGGGCCGTGGTGGCCACCCGGCGGTCGTCGGTGAGCAGCATGCCGCCCCCGCCGGTCGTGATGATCTTGTTGCCGTTGAAGGAGAGCACGCCCGCGAGCCCGAAGGAGCCGGCCGGCTTGCCGCGGTAGGACGCCCCGAGCGCCTCGGCCGCGTCCTCGATGAGCGGCACGCCGTAGCGGTCGCAGGCGTCCAGCAGCGGCTGGTAGTCGGCGCATTGGCCGTACATGTCGACCGCGATCACCGCGCGGGGGAGCCGGCCGGTGCCGGCCCGCGCCCGCAGCTCCTGGGCCACCAGATCCGGGTCGACGTTCCAGCTCTGCGGGGTCGAGTCCAGGAAGACCGGGCGGGCGCCCAGATACATCACCGCGTTCGCGGTGGCGGCGAAGGTGAACGACGGGACCAGCACGGTGTCGCCCCGCCGCACCCCGGCCGCCACGAGCGCGAGGTGCAGGGCCGCGGTGCCGCTGGCCAGGGCCACCGCGTGCCGCACGCCGACCAGCTCGGCCACCTGCGTCTCGAACGCATCGAGGTCGGGGCCGACCGGCGCGACCCAGTTCGAGTCGAACGCCGCCAGCAGCAGCTTGCGCTCGACGTCGCTGACGTCGGGCGGCGACAGGAAGATGCGCGTGTCAGTCATGAACCCGCGTCCTGACGGCCGGCAGCGGCCAGGCCGCGTGCAGGCCCTGCCGGTGGATCCACATCGGCGAGTCGCCGACGCGCATGGCCGGCCGCGACGTCGTGGCGAAGCTGCGATAGCCGGACTCGCGCGCCGCGATCACCTCACGCCGTCCGACATCGACCGCGGGGTTTCCGTACGGAGCGGCGAAGTCCGTTATCTCCACGCCGAGCTCGTCCTCGAGGTGTTTCTTGGACCCGGCGATCTCCCGCCGGACGGTCTCGTCGTCGCAGTCGGCCAGCCGCGGGTGGGTGATCGTGTGCGAGCCGATGGTGTGCCCGGCGGCCAGCAGGTCGCGGCAGTCGGCCCAGGAGAGGTTGCCCGGCCGCCCGACCAGGCCGGTGGCGACGAAGAAGGTGGCCGGGACCCGTTGCTCGGCCAGGATCGGGGCGACCACGTCCCGCCAGCTCGCGTGGCCGTCGTCGAAGGAGAGGCAGAACGTCGGCCCGTCCAGCCGGCGCCGGCCGGTGAGCACCTCGAGCGCCGTGTCCCAGGCGACCAGCGGCCCGCGCTCGCGGAACGCGGCGAGGTGGCGGCGCAGTCCGGCCGCGTATTCCGGGAGCACGTCGTGGTAGAAGGGGAAGTACAGGCCCGCGGTGCTCGGCAGCCGTTTGCGCGCGCCGGCCGGGGCCAGGATCCGGCCCTGCAGCCGCGGCCGTTGCCGCAGCCGGCTGCGCAGCCCGAGCTCGTTCAGGCGTCGTTGGATCGGGGTCGGCGACCGCATGTTTCCAGGCTGACAAATGCGTGGCCGGTGGCGTCAGTAGCAATTGTCATATGGAATGCGAGGGAAACTCATCTTCAATTAATCGCGCCCGAACGGTCCTTGCGGAATGGCTCGCGGGCGGCGCATCCTCCAGCGGAGGCGCCATTCATTTCCCCGGGAGATCCGATGCTGGAGTTGCGACCGGCCGAGCCGTCCGCCGACCTGTGGCGCGACCGCGAGGCATACCCGGATCGCCTGCTCTTCCACACGCCGCAGTGGCTGCGCTTCGTCGCCGAGGCCCAGCATGCCGAGCCGGTCCTCGCCACCGTCCACGACGGCGCGACCCCGGTGGGTCACTTCACCGGCCTGGTCACCAGGCGCTTCGGCCTGCGCATCCTGGGCAGCCCGATGGCCGGCTGGACCACGTCGTACCTGGGCTTCAACCTGCGGCCCGCGGTCTCGCGCCGGGATGCCCTCGCCGCGCTCGCGCCCTTCGCCTTCGGCGAGATGGGGTGCGCCCACCTCGAGGTCCGCGACCGCTTCGCCCGCGAGCCGGATCTCCACGGCCTCGGCATGCGCTGGGCGTCCGCCCCGACCGCCGTGATCGATCTTTCCCCGCGCGAAGATCAATTGTTCGGCGCGATGGCGCCGGCCTGCCGCCGCAACATCCGCAAGGCGGCCCGCAGCGGCGTGACCATCGAGGAGGCCCACGACGATCCGTCATTCGCCGACGATTTCTACGCCCAGTTGCGCGACGTTTTCGCCAAACAAAATCTCGTGCCCACCTATTCGATCGACCGGGTCCGCCAGTTGATCCGCCATCTCGCCCCGTCCGGCGACATCCTGCTGCTGCGGGCCCGCGACCCGGACGGCCGCTGCATCGCCACGGCCGTCCTGCCGTGGTATCACCGCACGATGTACTTCTGGGGCGGGGCGTCCTACCGCCCCGATCAGCACCTGCGCCCCAACGAGGCGCTGATCTGGCACGCCCTGCGGTGGGCGCGGGATCGCGGCGTGACCGAGTTCGACTTCGTGGGCGGGAACGCCTACAAGCAGAAGTACGGCACGACCGAGGTGCCGGTGCCGTGGGCGCGCCGCTCCCGCTCGCCGCTGGTGGCCGGCCTGCGGGACGCGGCCAAGGAGGCGTTCGCGTTGCGGCAGCGCGCGGTGGCGCGCTTCGCCCGCTCGCCGGCGTAGCGCGCCTCGCGCGAGTCGCGGGTCAGCCCGTGCTGAGGTGCGGTGCGCCGACGGTGTAGAGCAACAGGGCCAGGCCGGCGATCGTGACGGCCGCCCACACCAGGCGCTGCCAGGACAACGTACGGGTCATCGCGGTTCTCCTTGTCGATCGAAGAGTCAGCCGGCGCTGAGGTGCGGGGCGCCGACGGTGTAGAGCAGCAGGGCCAGGCCGGCCACCGCGCTGGTGGCCGTGACCAGGCGCTGCCAGGTGAGCTTGACGTTCATGGGCTTTCTCCTTCTTCTTCTCTTTGTCAGACGGGCTTTAGACGGGCTTTGTCAGACGGGCTTTGTCAGACGGTGACGGGTGCCGCGGCCGGCGCGGGTGTCGCGTGGTCGCGGCGGCCTCGGCGCATCGCCAGCACGACCAGTGCGACCGTGCCGCCGCCGATCAGGACGTCGCCGGGACTCGCAATCTTGTCGACCAGCGGCACCGGAATGACGTCGCCGAGCGGCGCCAACCGGGTGCCGGCCGCGGCCGGCGCGTTCTTCGGGCCCTCGAGACCGGGTGCGCTGCCGACCGCATCGGCCGCCGCCGGGTCGTACGGCATCCGGCCGTTCAGCCCGATGACCAGGGCGTTCATGGCCGCGCCGAGGACGATCGCGGCGCCGGCCACGCGGATCGCGGCCGGCCAGTGGCGCAGGTTGACGGCCAGCCAGCCGAAAACGATCGCGAAGACCAGCGCGAGCATCGGAATGCCGGCCACGTCCTGGACGACGTGCCGCACACCGGGCGCGAAATACTGCGCGAACTGCACGGCCGCCGCGACCCAGACCAGCCAGAGCGCACGAATCCGCACGCTCCGGAACCCGGACAGGCGCCCGCCGCACAGATAGCCCACCAGCACCCCGGCAATCGGCGGCGTCACGATGAGCACGAAGAAACTGAACGACATGGCGCTTCTCCCCGGACGACTCGAAGATCAGACCCTAGCCTCGCCACTTTCCGTGCCACGATCGCCAACACGACATCCCCGCCCTCCGGACACAATGGACGCCCGGCGGTCCACGGCCAGTATCCTGCCTGGTCTCCTGTCAAGCGATGAGCAGGCGAAGGCCCAGTTCTGCCGCGTCGAGGGCGACGAGGTCACGGTTGCGCTCGGCCCATCGGCCGGCGGACAGGTCGTCGCGGAGCCGGTCGACTGCCCGCTGCTCGGCTTGCGGTCCGACCCTGGTCCACACCGATACCGCCCGGCGGACATGTTCATCCAGATACGCCTCGGGCCGGCGCCAATACGCCTCGAAGAAGCCGTCCGCGCAGTCCCACGGAATGAGCACCGGCTCCGCGCGGCCCGCGATCGCCCGGGTGAGGTCGGCCAGGGACGGCCACCCGACCAGAAGCTCGGCGAACTCCGGCAGGTAGTCGCGGGTGAGCCAGAACCGGTCGTGCCGGCCGGTGTTGCCGGCGTCGTAGGTCAGCACGACCACGCGGCGGGCCACCCGCTTCATCTCCCGCAGCCCGGCGACCGGGTCCGGCCAGTGATGGACGGTGCTGACCGCCATGGCGGCGTCGAACGACCGGTCGCCGAACGGCAGATTCGCGGCCGCGGCCGCGACGCACGGTGCGGCCTCCGCGGGACGTAGGGCCCGCATCACCGCCGACGGCTCCACCGCCGTGACGTCACGGTCCGGTGGTTCGTAGGAGCCGGTTCCCGCGCCGACGTTCAATACTGTCCGGGCGTCCCCGAGCGCGTCCCAGATGCGCGCGGCGATCCGGGGCTCGGTCCGCCGGGTGGCCGGGTAGGCCGATCCGATGGCGTCGTACAGCTGTGCGCCGAACATCTTCAGTTGCTCCTCCGGGCTGGTTCGCATTCCCTTTGCTCGGGCCTGTAGCTCCCCGTCGATGGCCGTCACCATGGCGGCGGCACGGTCGCGCTGTTCCAGCAGCAGACCCCGGAGCCGGCGCAGATGCGCGACCGTGTTGGTGGCCGGGTCGTCCACCAGATCCGCGATCTCCCGCAGCCCGAAGCCGAGCCGCCGGTAGGCAAGCACTTCCCGCAGCCGCTCCACGTCGCCGGCGGAGTAGGCCCGATATCCCGCGACGGTCCGGGCCGACGGCCGCAACAGGCCGATCTCGTCGTAGTGATGCAGCGTGCGGACGGTCACGCCGGCCAGCTCGGCCACACGTCCCACGGTCAGGTGCTCCTCCACGCCACCGACTATGTGGCATGACGCCACGTGAGGGACAAGCCCGGCGGCCGGCCGCATCAGAGGTGCCGAGCCGCTGGATGCCGCCGCCCGTTTGTGCGCCGATCAGCGGGATACCCGGCGCTTTCGGATGCCGTGAAACCAAATGCGGGCCGGCATGATCGAACAGTGGCCGGGCCGGGTCGGTCGGCGGGAAAATGGTTCATGCGGCAGCTGCAATTGTTCACCACGGCGCAATTGGCGACGATGCGCGACACGACGAAGCGTCGCAACTATTCCGATGAGGCCGAGAAATTCCGCCGGGAGCATCAGCGGCATCGCGTTTGGGGCATGACACAACGCCACGCGCGGAAACTGCGCTCCATTTATGGCCACATTCCGAGCGACGAGGAGTTGGCAGCCGGGTGGACCGACCGTGGCACGGCGGCCTCCGCGACCGGAACATCTGAGCAGGCGGACAGCCGTCCGACGGTGCCGCCGGAGCGGACGCCGAGCATGCCGGAGCAGATCGAGCCGGAGACCGTCGTCGCGGAACACATAGCGCCGGTGGGCGCGGCACAAGACCAGCCCGGGCACGATAGGGGGACCGGTGGTCCGGCCACCGAATCCGAGCCGACACTCGAAAAGGCGATTGTCGCGGTGACGCCGATCCGGAGCTTTCCGCCGAAAAACGCTTCAGGAGAGGGCCGGCCATTTATGGGGCGTCCCGCCGCGGCTCTCGCGACGTTCGTCAGAGACGTACGATCAGGCGGTCTCCGATGTGCTCGGCGGCCTCGCAGCTCAACCCTTCCAGTACCCCGGCGTCGTCGGCCATCTCGACGGCGAGCGCCTCGGTGCGGCGCAGGGCCGCCACGAGCTCCCGGACGAGCCGGCCGATGGGGGCCGACCGCCGGCTCGGCGAACATCAGGTGGCGGGCGACCGCGACGACCTCCTGCGGGGTGAGGTCATTGCGGGTACGCGGGGCGTTCTCCTGATAGACCGGCATCGTCTGGGCCGCCGGAGCGGTGATCTTCTACTTGCTCGGCGCCGCGCTCGGGATGGCCACCACCGGCGCCAGCCCGGTCACCCAGCCGATCGGCGCCGGCCTGATGGCCGTGGCCGGCGGTGCCATGACGTGGCAGGCGGCCCGCGATTGATCGAAGGTCGTCACTTGCTGTGGGAGCGCTCCCATGTAACGATGAGCTATTCGCTTGGTTCCCCACCGCCGAGGCGCCGCCCCCCGGGCAGAGCAGGACTGTCGCATGCATATTCGACCACTCGCCGCGTACGGCGTCGCGGCTGCCCTCATCGCCGGCATCGGGGCCGCAGGCGCCGCCCTGACCACGACGACGCCCGCGGCGGCCGCGGGACTGCCCTATCAGGACCCGGCACGGCCGGTTGCCGACCGGGTGACCGACCTGCTCGCCCGGATGAGCCTGGACGAGAAGGTCGGTCAGATGACCCAGGCGGAACGGGCTTCGGCGACGGCCGCCGACGTGACCACCTACCGCCTCGGGTCGCTGCTGTCCGGTGGCGGCTCGGCGCCCGCGCAGAACAACGCGGCGGGCTGGGCGGACATGTACGACGCCTTCCAGCGCGGCGCGATGGCCACGCCGCTGCAGATACCGATGATCTACGGGATCGACGCCGTGCACGGCGACAACAACGTGTACGGGTCGACGATCTTTCCGCACAACATCGGCCTGGGCGCCGCCCGCGATCCGGAGCTGGCGCAACAGATCGGCCGGGCCACCGCCGAGGAGGTCACCGGCGCGGGGCTGGACTGGACCTTCGCGCCCTGCCTGTGCGTCGCCCGCAACGACCGGTGGGGCCGCACCTACGAGTCGTTCGGTGAGAAACCCGAGATCGCCAGCGCGATGACCACGATCGTCACCGGGTTCCAGGGCAGCACGCTCGGCGGCCCGGCCTCGGTGCTGGCCACCGCGAAGCATTACCTCGGCGACGGCGGCACCACCAACGGCACCGACCAGGGCAATACGCAGATCAGCGAGAGCGAGCTGCGGGCCATCCACCTGCCGCCGTTCCAGGCGGCCGTGGACCGCGGCGTCGGCTCCGTCATGATCTCGTACAGCAGCTGGAACGGCGTCAAGTCGCACGGCAACAAGTACCTGATCACCGACCTGCTCAAGGGCGAGCTCGGGTTCACCGGCCTGGTCGTCTCCGACTGGGCGGGGATCGACCAGCTCGACGGGCGGAGCGGCTTCACCCAGGCCGAGGTGGTCCAGGCGATCAACGCCGGACTTGACATGATCATGGTGCCGAACGACTGGAAGACCTTCATCGGCTACCTGCGCGCGGCGGTGCAGGCCGGCCAGATACCGATGAGCCGCATCGACGACGCCAACCGCCGCATCCTGACCAAGAAGTTCGAGCTGGGGCTCTTCGAGCACCCGTACGCGGATCGCAGTTACGCCGCAACCGTCGGCAGTGCCGCCCACCGCACGCTGGCGCGCCAGGCCGTCCGCGAGTCGCAGGTTCTGCTGAAGAACAACGACGTGCTGCCGCTGGCCAAAACGGGCGGGAAAATTTTCGTGGCGGGCAAGAGCGCCGACGACATCGGCAACCAGAGCGGCGGCTGGACGCTCAGCTGGCAGGGCGCCAGCGGCAACACCGTGCCGGGCACGACCATCCTGCAAGGCATCCGCAACGCCGTGGGCGGTGGCACGACCGTCACCTACCAGCGCGATGGGAACGGCATCGACGGCAGCTATCGCGCCGCGATCGCGGTGGTCGGCGAGACGCCGTACGCCGAAGGCCAGGGCGACCGGCCCGGTTCGATGAGCCTGGACAGCACCGACCTGGCCACCATCAACCGGCTCCGCGCGGCCGGCGTCCCGGTGATCGTCGTCCTGGTCTCCGGGCGCCCCCTCGACATCGCCGCCGAGGTGCCCAACTGGAGCGCCCTGCTGGCGGCCTGGCTGCCCGGCACCGAGGGAGCCGGCGTCGCGGACGTCCTCTTCGGCGACTACGCGCCCACCGGCAAGCTGCCGGTGACGTGGATGCAATCGGCCGGCCAGCAGCCGATCAACGACGGTGACGGCAAGGCGGCGCTTTACCCGTACGGCTTCGGCCTGACCTATGCCGACGGACCCGGACCCGATCCCACGCCCAGCCCCTCCATCACCCCGACCCCCACGACGCCGCCGCCCAGCGGGTCGGCCGGCTGCCAGGTCGCCTGGACGACGAACGACTGGGGAACCGGCTTCTCCGCCAACGTCACCGTCACCAACACCGGCACCACCACCCTGAACCCCTGGTCGCTGCAGTGGACCTTCACCGCCGGACAATCCGTCATCCAAGGCTGGTCGGCCCGGATCACCCAGTCCGGCGCCGCGGTGACCGCCACCGGCGAAAGCTGGAACGCCAGTCTCCCGCCCGGGGCCTCGGCCACCTTCGGCTTCAACGCGACCCGTGGCTCGGCCAACCCCGCCCCGAGCTCCTTCACCCTCAACGGGACACCTTGCACGGTGCGCTGAGGTTGGTGGGCTTCCGGTATGGTGTCGGTCGATGACCGACTCCGGGGATGGTGGTCACGTACGGTGAGCGGCTTCGAGGTTCAGATCGGTCAGCTGCGGGGCGCGGCCGAGGCAGCGGGGTCGGCCGCGGATCAGGCTCGGACCGTGCACCCGGGCGCCGGCTTGGAGGCGATCGCGACCGCATTGCCGGGCGGGTCCGCGGCGGCCGGCGCGCCCGCGCTGGCGTCGGCGTTCGATGAGCGGGCGACGACGTGGGCCGGCGAGATCGACCGCTGGAGCCGATCGGTGAGCACGGCCGCGAAGGCGTACGCGGAAAGTGACGACGCCGCGAAGGCGGCGTTCGGGAAATGACTGTCGGCTACGACGACGTCCGCAAATGGGACGGTAAGGCGGTCGACACCGCGGCGACCGGGTTGCGCCGGCGGCAGGACCAGCTCATCGGGCTGCAGGACGAGCTGGACGATGCCCGGAGGTTGCCCGACTGGCACGGCCCGGCCGGGGAGAGCGCCCGCAGCTCGCTGGGAACGACGCGCAACAACGCCGAGGTGCTGGTCGCGGAGCTGGCCGCGGTCGAGCGCGCCTTGCAGAACGCGGCGGACGACGTCGACGCCTTGCGGAGCCGGGTCGCCAACAACGATTCCCTGGCCGGCACGTACCAGTTCCGGATCGCCGCCGACGGCTCCATCGTGGACGACAAGCCGGCCGATCCGCCGCCGAGGTCGCGGTTCGAGGCCGAGGACCGGGCCGAGGCCCAGCGGTACCGGGAAGGCATCAGGCAACAACTCGTACGGGAAACCACCGCGATCCTCACCACGGCGCGCAACATCGACGCCACGCTCGCCCGGGTGATGCAGCTCGCGCTGGACCGCAAGATCAGCGACCACGACGCGACCACGCTGGCGGATGCCGGCAAGGGCGGGGACCTCGACGCCCAGGTGGTCGACATGGAGCAGGCGCTGCGCGACGCCGGGTTGCTGACCGGACCACCCGTCGCCGGCCACTACCGGCAATGGCTGGAGAACGCCGTGCGCCGGGGCGTGCCGATCGACACGATCAAGAAGATGGTCGCCGACCATCACATCACGCCCGAGGACTTCGCGGTCCTCGACGGCATGGAGGAGATCCGCGAGGACGAGGACGGCGACGGGATCTTCAAGTCGTACTTCCTGATGCCGACCGGCATCAGCGGGGACGACGCCGCCAAGGCGGTGCGGATGACCTACATCTTGAACGCGGGCACCGACTACGGCACCGAAGGGGAGACGACCGACTTCGCACCGACGCCGTACGGATCCGAGGAACTGCAGCGGATCATCGACCGGCAGCGGGACAACTCCTGGAGCTACGACGAAGATGTCGGGTTCGTGCACGGCAACGGCGGGCGCTTGGTGACCACCCCGAACGGCATGATGATGGGCCTGGGCGGCAATCTCGTCCAGGACCAGTTCAGTCAGCAGGGCGGCACGACGTGGGGCGACACGTTCATGCTGAACATCGACGACCCGCAGGATCCGGCGCAACAACTGCGGGACGTGGTCACCTCGGGACACGCGTGGTACGAGGGCGATGACGGCCCGTACCAGGGATCTCTCGACACCGACCGGCTCCTGCACCACGAGGAGCGCCACTCCCAGCAGTGGGCACGCGAGGGCTATACAAAATTCCTTGCCTCGTACGCGTGGGAGAAGATCACCGGCGGCAACCAGACCGAGGAAGACGCGGGCCTGTCCGATGGCGGATATCACTAGGCGGCTGCGTATCGCCTGCGCCGCCGTGCTGGTGGCGACGGCGATCGCAGCCTGCGACACCAAGTCGCAGTTCGAGCCGTCGCTGCCGGTGGCGGCGGGGTTCCGCGTGGACGACGGCGTGCTGAAGCTGTGGACGGGCACCCCGTGCTCCGGCGTCATCCGCCTGACCTTGATCTTCGACACCGGCACCGCGCAGAGTACGAAGCAGGTGTGGACCGCCCCGCAGCCCGGGGTGACGCTGGAGCGCATGGACCTGCTCAGCACCACCCCGGGATCCACCCCGGACACCGGCGGGCCACTGCAGGTCCAGCAGCCGCTGCCCGCGGACTACGACTGGACCAAGGCCGCCGCGGTCAACCTCGCCGTCGACGGCCCCCAGGCCAACGGCGCCCGGGCCGACATTCCCCAGATCCTGCGCGAGTCGGCCGACCACCCGTCCGGAAGCTATCTGTTCGGCCGGCGCGGCTGGATGGATCCTTCGGACGTCCAACGGGAAAACGGGAAGTCGTTCCTGACTATCTGCACCCCCGACCCGAACTGATGGCGGCGCTCCGCCGCCTCGTGCTCGCCGCGTTCGCCGGCACCGCCGCCGTGATCGTCCTGCTCGTCGGCGTGGCGGCGCTCAGCGCCATCGGATGGACCTCCGACCCGCACGGCTACGCCGTATTCGCCGGGGTCCTGTTCGCGGCCGTTCTGACACCGATCGCGGTCGGGCTGTGGCTGCTGTACCAATCAATGCGACGACGCGGCATCTGACACACCACGCCACACCCGCGTCAGAAACGGACGTCACGGAGCTCGGTGCCGGGTCGTCAACATCGGCACACGGCACACGTCTGGCATGGCATCCCCGCATCGGCGCGAGCGGGCGTAGGCCGAGGCGGCTGTCGTCGATCCGTAGCTTCGGGGTGGCAGCCCGACCAGCCAGGGCCGACTTTCCCACTGAACCACGACGAAGCGATGTACTGACAGCGTTCCGGAGCCGAGCTTTGTCTGCGGCATGACAGGGCATGCTTCTGTCTGTTTGTTCATCAATTAGTTGGATGCCCCGGTGTCTTCGGATTCCGTGAAAATAATCGCCCGCTGGGATGATCGAAAAGTGGCCGGGCCGGGTCGGTCCGCGGGAAAATGGTTTATGCGGCAGCTGCAGTTGTTCACCACGGCGCAATTGGCGACGATGCGCGACACGACGAAGCGTCGCAACTATTCCGCGGAGGCCGAGGAATTTCGCCGGGAACATCAGCGGCATCGCGTTTGGGGAATGACGCAACGCCACGCGCGGAAGCTGCGCTCGATTTACGGCCACATGCCGAGCGACGAGGAATTGATGGCCGGGTGGCACGACGGAGGCTCAGCGGCGTCCGCGTGCGGAACGTCCGAGCAGGCACACAGCCGGCCGGAAGTACGGTCAGAGTCGACGCCCAGCATGCCGGAGCAGACCGTGCCGGAGCAGGTTGAGCCGGAGCGGGTCGAGCCGGAGCGGGTCGAGCCAGAGCAGGTCGAGCCGGCGACCGCCGTCGCGGAACGGGGCGCGATGGTGGGCGCGGCGGGATGCCGGCCTGAGCACAGCACCGCGGCCAGTGGCCGAGCCGATGAATCCGGGTCGGCGCTCGAAGAGGCGGTTGCCGCGGCGGCGCCGGTCCGGCGTGCCCCCGGCGAGAACGCGCCGCAACTGGTTTCGGGAAAGGGTCGGCCATGGCGGAGACGACGCCGTGCGCCCTGGTGGAAAGCCGCTCAAGAGTGGCGAGCGCCCCCGACAATGATTTTCCGCAGGCGATCAAGAGAGCCGCTGTCGCCTGTTGTGACGGGAAACGGCGGCGGATCCCTGTGCGACGGCTCACGAGGCCGAACGCGATCAGTGCGAGCGCCGACCGGCCGGCGCGATTGCCCGCATGGCTCGCACGCTGGGTCAGGATGCGCTCAGGATGCGGCCGGCGGTTGTTCTGGCCTGTTGGCCAGGCAGCAGCGGACGAAATCCTGAACCACCGGGTCGTTGTCGGCGGCCGGTGGCCAGGCGACGCCTACCCGGCTGGGGCTGACGCCGGTGACGGGCCGGTAAACGATGTCGGGGCGGGCGTAATAGCGGGTCGCTGACTCCGGGGCGAAGGCTACGCCGTAGCCGCTGGCGATCGCCGTCAGCCAGTCGTCCGGCCGGCCGCTCTCGGTGACCGCGCCGATGTGGACCGGGTGTCCTTCCCGTTCGTCGGTGGCCAGCCACCAGTCGCGCCACCAGCCGGTCTCGGCGGGGGCCGCGACGAACGGCTCGTCCCACAGGTCTCGCAGGCGGATGTGGTCGCGGCCGGCCAGCGGGTGGGCGACCGGCAGGGCCACCCAGCGGGGCTCGGCGAACAGCACCCGGACGCGCAGGCGCTCCTGGTCGGGGAAGGGCAGCCGCAACAGGGCGACATCCGCGTCGCCGTCATTCAGCCCGGCGGTCGGGTCGGTCCAGGCCGCGGCACGCATCTCCACCCGCCAGCCGGGGCGGCGGCCGGTGAAGCCGGAGATGATCTGCTGGGTCGCCTCGTTGGCGGCTCCGGCCAGGTAGCCCACCCGCAGCACCTGAGCCGCGCGGCTGGCGGCGCTCTTGGCGTCCCGCAGCGCGAGGTCGAGCCCCGCCAGGATCGCCGGCACCCGGGCGGCGAGGGCCTGGCCGGCCGGGGTGAGTGTCATCCCGGACCGGGAGCGGGTGAAAAGCCGCAAGGCCAGCCGGCTCTCCAGTTGCTTGATCTGCTTGGTCAGCGCGGGCTGCGACACGAACAGCCGTTCCGCCGCGCGGGTGAGGTTGCCTTCCTCGGCAACGGCGGCGAAGTAGCGCAACAACCGCGTGTCGACATCCATGCCATCAGGTTATGGATCCATGTATTGGACGGGGAACCGGCGTCCCGACCAGGCTCGAAAGAGCAACGGGGAAGGGAGAGGACAGTGTTCGTCGCCTACGTGATCGTCACTACCGTCACGATCGTGGCCAACGCCGGGGCCGCGGCCGCCGACCTCCGGCACGCCAAGTTCGTCCTCGCGAACATGGACGAGGTGGGCGTGCCGCGCTCCTGGCTGACGCCGCTCGGGCTGCTCAAGGCGGCCGGCGCGGCCGGGCTGCTCCTCGGGATCCTGGGAGTGCGGCCCCTCGGGGTCGCGGCCGCCGCCGGGCTGGTCCTGTTCTTCGCCGGCGCTCTCGTCACCCACGTCCGGGCCCGCGTCTTCTACAACATCGCGTTCCCCGGAGCCTTCTTCGCGCTGGCGATCGCCTCCCTGGCCCTCGCCGCCGCGTGACCGCCACGGGCGAGCTCAGCCCTTCGGCACGAACTGCTGGCCGCCGTCGATGTCGTAGGTGGCGCCGGTCAGCGCGGTATTGGTCATCAGATGCACGGCCAGCGCCGCGACGTCGGCCGGACCGACCACCCGCCCGATCGGCAACTTGTCGCGAAGTTGCTGCCGCCGTTGCTCCAGGTCGTCGCCGAGCAGCCGGGCCGACAGCGGCGTGTCCACGAACCCCGCCGCGATCAGGTTGACCCGGATCGGCGCGATCTCCAGCGCCAGCCCGGCGATCAGCGACGGCTGCGCGTTCGTCATCGCCGACGTGACGATCAGCCCGGGCGCCACCTGCCGGGCGCCGGTGCCGCCGATGAAGGTCAGCGACCCGCGCACCTTTCCGATCGCCGCCCGCGCGATGTAGAGCGGAAAGGTCAGCTCCATGCCGATGTGCTCGCGCGCCTCCTCGAGGTCGAGATCCTTGAGCAGGCCGTAGTAGGGCCCGCCCGCCGTCACGAAGACGTGATCGATCGGCCCGGGAAAACTTTCGAAAAAGCTTTGCATCGGTACGGGGTCGGTAGCGTCGAACGCCGCGGTGCGCAGCGCGTCCACGTCCGCCGCGGCCTCCTTGAGCCGATCGGCGTCGCGTCCGGTGATCACCACCTCGGCGCCCTCGGCGCGGGCCAGCCGGGCGGTCTCCAGGCCCATCCCGGCGCTGCCGCCGAGCACGACCACGGTCTGTCCGTCGAGTTTGCTCATTGCCTCACTCCCAGGGAGGTGGTGGTGGGAAGCGCGCAGCCGTGGTGCGGCGCGGGCGCGGGAATCGGGGGCGCCGCGGCGACGGCCCGGCGGTCGCTCACGAACACCGCGGTGACCAGGGCGGAGAGCGCGCAGACCACCGCGAGCACCAGCATGGCCGGGCGGAAACCGTCGACGAGGGCGTTCCCGAGGTCCCCGCTCCCGGCGCCGACCAGCAGCGGGACGGCCGCGACGGCGAGGACCGCGCCGACCCGGGAGGCGGCGTCGTTGACGGCCGAGGCCTCGCCCAGGTCGGCGTCGTCCACCGCGGCCAGCACGGCGGCGGTCAGCGGGGTCACCGCCAGGCCGAGGCCGAGGCCCTGCAACAGGATCCCGGGAAGGAGGGCGGCGGCGTACGAGTCTCCGGCCCGGGCGGCGGAGAGCCACGCGAAACCGGCGCCGACCAGCAGGATCCCGGCGACCATCAGCCAGCGCGGCCCGATCCGCGGCACCAGGGCGCCGGCCAGCGGCGACAGCGCCAGGAAGAGCACCGAGTTGGGGATCGCCACCGCGCCGGCCTGGGCGGCCGAGTAGCCGAGCACCAGTTGGCATTGCAGGACCAGCAGATATCCGCCGGCCGCGAGCGCGCCGTAGAACAGCACGGTGGTCGCGTTGATCGCGTCGAACTGGCGGGACTTGAACAGCGACAGCCGCAGCATCGGCGCTCGCACCCGCCGCTCGACCGGGGTGAGCGCGACCAGCGCGGCCACCCCCACGATCCCGGCGGCCAGCACCAGCGTGTCGGCCCAGCCCGAGGACGCGCCGCGGGTGAGCGCGAAGATCACGCCGCCGATGCCGAGGACCGCCAGGATCGCGCCGGCCGCGTCGAGCGAGAGCGGCCGGGGCTCGTCGGACGTCTCCGGCACCCAGCGCAGCGCCAGCAGGGCCAGCAGGATCAGCGGCACGTTCAGCAGGAAGATCCAGCGCCAGCCGGCGTGGTCGACCAGCCAGCCGCCGGCGTACGGGCCGACCGTGGTGCCGATCGTGGCCAGCCCGGCCCACAGCCCGATGCCGCGGGCCCGGTCGTCGACCCGCAGCGTGCCGTTGAGCAGGGCCAGGCTGGTCGGCACCACCATGGCGGCGCCCGCGCCCTGCAGCACCCGGGCCGCGATGAGCACCCCGATCGTCGGCGCCACCGCGCAGAGCACCGACGAGCCGAGCATCGCCAGCAGGCCGATGATCAGGATCCGCCGGCGGCCGAAGTGGTCGGCCAGCGCCCCGGACAGCAGCAGCAGCGCCGCCACGGTCAGCAGATATCCGGTCAGCACCCACTGCAGGCCGGCCACCCCAGCGCCGAGGTCGCGGCCGATCGCCGGCACCGCGACGTTGACCACGTTCGCGTCGAGAAAGCCGACCATCGACGCCAGGACGGTCGCGGCGATCAGCGCCTCGCCGACCCGGCTGCGCAACGGCGTCGTGGTCATTTGATGTCCGCTCGCAGCGCCTTGAGGGCTCCGACAAAGATCTCGGCGAACGTGGGGAACGGCTGGATGGTGTCGCGGAGCACGTCGACCGGCACGTGCGCCCGGATCGCGACGGTGGCCTGCTGCAGCCATTCACCGGCCTCCGGCCCGAACGCGTACGCCCCGACGAGCCGCTCGCCGTCGCTGAGCAGCGTGAGGAAGCCGTTCGACCGGGCGTACTCCCGGGTGTAGGTCTCGGTCTTGGCGATCTCGTTGAGCCGGGCCGTGCCGCGGAACCGCGCCTCGGTCGCGCCCACCGCCGCGGCCTGCGGGTCGGTGTAGACCACCCGGGGCACGGCCTCGTAGTTCGCCTCGCGCACCTCGCCGAGGATGTTCGACGCGACCACCTCGCCCTGGTATTTGCCCACGTGGGTGAGCAGGAACTTCCCGGTGGCGTCGCCGACCACCCAGAGGTTCTCGGCGGCGCGCAGCCGCGCGTCGTGCGGGATGCCGTGGGGCCCGCCCTGGATCCCGACCGTCTCCAGGCCCAGGTCGTCGATGCGGATCTTGCGGCCGGTCGCGGCCAGGAGGCGGTCGCCCCGCAGCTCGCGGCCGTCGTCGAGGACGAGCACGTAGTCGTCGCCGGCCCGGCGCGCGGCGGTCGCCCGTACGCCGAGAACGATCTCGATGCCGTCTCGCCGCAGCACCTCGGCCAGCGCCTCGCCCAGCGCCGCCGGCTCGCGATCGAGCAGCCGCGGGCCGTGCTGCACGACCACGACCTCGCCGCCCAGGCGCCGTACCGCCTGGGCCAGCTCGACCCCGACCGGACCGCCGCCGAGCACCAGCAGCCGCCGCGGCACCTCGGTCATCGAGGTGGCCTCCCGGTTGGTCCAGACGCCCTCGAGCTCGGCCAGGCCCGGCACCGGCGGGATCGCCGGGTCGGAGCCGGTCGACAGCACCACGTGCTCGGCCGTGTAGCGGACGCCGTCCACCTCGACCGCACCCGGACCGGCGAGCCGGCCGTGCCCGCGGATCAGGTCGACGTTGTTGGCGGTCAGCCAGCGCACGGCGCCCGCGTCGGTGTGGTCGGACACCATGAAGTCACGCCAGGCCAGCGTGGCCGCGACGTCGACCTCGGCGGTGGCCGCCGCCTCGCGGGCCTCGTGCACCGCCTCGCCCGGCCGCAGCAGGGTCTTGGACGGGATGCAGGCGTAGTACGAGCACTCGCCGCCGACCAGACGCTGCTCGACGACGGCGACCCGCAGGCCGCCGTCGACGAGCTCACCGACGCAGTGCTCGCCGGGCGCTCCGGCGCCCAGCACGATCACGTCGTAGTCGGGCATGCTCAGCGTCCCGGGAGTCGCGTGGTGATCTCCTGCAGGATCCAGCCGTTGCCGTCCGGGTCGCTGAACGAGGCGAACGACGAATAGCTTCGGCGCTCCGGGTCGGGGCCGGCGACCCGGCCGTCGGCGCCGGCGTGGTGGAAGACGCCGCCCGCGTCGTGGAACACCTCGCTGACGTCGACCCCCTGGCCGGCCAGCTCCGCGCGGGCCGCCACCACGTCCTCCACCACCAGGTGCAGGCCCTGCGAACTGCCCGGCGAGGCGTTGCTGAGGCCGCTGCCGAAGATCACCGAGGCCGGTGAGCCGGGCGGGGTCAGCTGAATGACGCGAAACTTCTCGTCGGTCGCGAAGTCGGCGTCCAGCCGCCAGCCGAGGCCCGTGTAGAACTCCTTGGCCCGGTCGACGTCGGCGACGGGGATGACGATGACTTCGAGTTTGTAGTCCATCTCTCAGAGCACCTTCTTCTGCGCTGTGGTTGCCTGCGAGACGACGCTCCCATGCACGGGCCCGGCTTCGCCCCAGGGTTGAACCCTGGTTCGATGCCCGGGCCCGGGGCGCGACAGTGGATCTCATGCGATCCGACATCGTTCCCGGCGGGATCTTTCCCGACTACGAGCTGCCCGACCACACCGGCGAGCCGCGCCGGCTCAGCGACCTGCAGGGCCGCGACCCGATGATCCTCACCCTGGCCCGCGGCCACTTCTGCCCGAAGGAGCACCAGCAGCACCTGGCGCTGGCCGCCTTCCATCCCAAGATCGCCGTGGCGTACACCCAGATCGTCACCATCGCCACCGACGACCACCACACCATCCAGGAGTTCCGCGCCTCGGTCGGGGCGCAGTGGCCGTTCCTGTCCGACCCGGGCCGGATCGTGCAGCGGGACCTGGACATCCAGGAGTACACCGACCCGGACAACGATCCGATGATCCCGCACACCCTGGTGCTCAAGCCCGGGCTGGTCGTGCACACGATCTACAACGGGTACTGGTTCTGGGGCCGGCCTTCGGTCGACGATCTGTGGCTGGATCTGCGGGCGGCGACCCGGGAGATCCGGCCCGACTGGGACCTGGCGAAACCGGGGCTGCGCGAGGCGTGGGAGGCCGGCGACCGGTCGCTCTTCCACGGGTACGACCGGAAGGTGGGCCCGATGTCGTGATCGGGCCGCCGACACCGGGCTCACTTGAGGAAGGCGCCGCGTAGCTGGCGCCGCGAGCTGATGCCGAGCTTGCCGAAGATCTTGCGCAGGTGCCATTCGACGGTACGCGGGCTGATGAACAGCTGGGCGCCGATCTCCTGGTTGGAGAGCCCCTCGCGGGCGAGCCGGGCGATCTGCGCCTCCTGCGCGGTGAGGTCGTTGGTGGCCTCAGCATTGCGCTTGCGCACGTTCGCCCCGGTGGCGGCCAGCTCCCGGCGGGCCCGCTCGGCGAAGCCGTCCGCGCCCATCGCCTGCAGCATCTCGAGCGCCCGGGCCAGCTCGGCGCGCGCGTCCACCCGCCGGCCCGCGCGGCGCAGCCACTCGCCGTACAGCAGATGGGCGCGGGCGTCCTCGGCCCGCAACCGGGTCCGCCGGAGCCGCTCGATCGCCTCCCGGAACAGGTCCTCGGCGTCCTGGCCCTCGCTCAGCAGCGCCCGCGAGCGCGCCTCGATGCCGAGCGCCCAGTCGCTGCCGCTGGCCTTGGCGCGGGCGGTGAGCCGGTCGAGCGCGTCGGCGGCCACGTCCGGGCGGCCCTGCCGCACGGCCGCCTCCACCAGCTCGGGCAGGCCCCAGTTCTGGGCGGCCAGGTCGCGGAGGTTCTCGGTCGCGCGGAGGGCCGCCTCCATCCCTTCGTCGTACTGGCCGAGACCGTTGCGCAGGACGGCGTGCGCGTAGTGGGCGACCCCGACGGCGATGCCCTCGCCACGGGCGTGCGCGTCCCGCAGGCCGTTCTCGATCAGCTCGACCGCGTCGCCGGTCGCGCGCCAGGCCGCTACCAGTAGGGAGCCGTTCGGCTCGACCGAATTGCCGGTCGCCTCCAGCGCCGAGCGGGCCTCGGCGATGAGGGCGGTGGCGGCCCGCAGGTCGCCGCGGAACGCGCACACGTGGATCTGCGAGCCGAGCGCCATCGGCAGGTCGCTGAGCGCGCCGGTGTCCCGGGCGATCCGCAGGTTGCGATCGGCGAGCTCGCACCAGTCCTCGTCGTCCCACAGCTCCAGGGCCAGCACCACGCCCTGCCACAGCCAGCGCAGCCGGACGTCGCCGCCGCGCAGCGCGGCCAGCGCCTCCCGGCCCAGTGGCACCGCAGTGGCGTAGTCGTCGGCGAGCGCGGCGAACGCCTCCAGCAGGAGGTCGTCGGCGGTGGGCGCGGCGTGCGACGGGCGGGGCGCGGCGCGGGCCGCCCGGGACACCTCGGCGGTCAGCGCGCCGTCGTTGAGGCGGCCGCCGAACATCGCCGCGAGCAGCGCGTCGAGATAGGTCTGGCGAGCCGCCCCGAGGTCCACCGGCTGCAGGCGGCGGGCCGCGGCCAGCAGCAGCGGCGTCGCCTCCCGGCCCTTGCTGGAGGCGAACGCCAGCTGCGCCCGGACCAGGTCGATCATGGCGCGTTGCCGCTCGTCGAGCGGGCCACCCGGGGCGACGGCGAGCATGGCCCGCGCGGCGTCGTAGGCGCCGGCCCGCACGTTGGCGAACGCGGCGTCCAGCGCCCGGCGCAGCCGCTCCGCCCGGGCCGGGGTCAGCTCGGTGGCCCGGGTGAGGAACGCGGCGGCCGCGGCCAGCCCGCCCCGCGACTGCGCCCGGCCGGCCGACCGCTCCAGCTCGGCGGCCACCTCCTCGTCGAGGCCGGCGGTGGCGTGCGCGCGGTGCCAGGCGCGCCGGTCGGGGTCGGCGTCGGCGTCGGTCGCCGCGGCCAGGGCGTGGTGCACCCGGTGGCGGTCGGCGGCCGGGGCGGTGCGATAGGCGGCCGAGCGGACCAGCGGATGGGCGAACTCGACGCGGCCGTGCATTTGGAGCAGCCCGTCGTCGACGGCCGGGGCGACGGCGGCGATCTCGACACCGAGGGTTCCGGCGGCGCGGTGCAGCAGGAGCGGATCGCCGAGCGGCTCGGCCGCGGCGGCGAGCACGAGCAGTCTGGTGTCGGCCGGGAGCCGGGCGAGACGGCGTACGAAACTTTGTTCTATCCTTCCGGCGACCTGATGGCCGGCCGGCAAGCCGAACCCACCCGCCAGATCCGCCGCCGACCACGTGCGCGGGAGCTCGAGCAGCGCCAGCGGGTTGCCGTGGCTCTCGGTCACGATCTGGTCGGCCACCGCCGCGTCCAGCGGCCCGTGCACCCCCGCGAGCAGCAGCCGCCGCGCCTCGCCCTCGTCGAGCCCGCCGATCGCCAGCTCCGGCAGGCCGGGCAGGAAGTCGTCGCCCAGGCCGACGCGCGCCGCGCAGACCAGCGCCACCCGGTCGGCCAGCAGCCGGCGCGCGACGAACGCGAGCACCTGCGCGGACTGCCGGTCGAGCCACTGGGCGTCGTCGACCACGCAGGCCAGCGGCGCCTCCTCGGCCGCCTCGGCGAGCAGCGTGAGCGTGGCCAGGCCGACCATCAGCCGGTCCGGCGGCGGGCCCGCGGCCAGCCCGAACACGGTGGCGAGCGCGTCGCGCTGCGGCCCCGGCAGCTTGCCGAGGAGGCCGAGCAGCGGCGCGCAGAGCTGCTGAAGCCCGCTGTAGGCCAGCTCCATCTCGGACTCGACGCCGATCGCCGCGGCGATCCGCCAGCCCGTCAGGTGGTCGGTCAGGTGCCGGAGCAGCGCGGTCTTGCCGGCGCCCGCGTCGCCGCGCAGCACCAGGACGCGGCTGTCCCCGCCGGCCACCTGTTCGGCCAGCCGGTCCAGCACGGCGCACTCCCGCGCACGACCGAGCAAACCCATACCGCCCCCAGGTGCGATTCTTGCGTCTCGCGGGGGCGCGCGGGGATTCCACTTGTGTGTGCTGGCGCACGCCTGCTTTCGCATTGCAGTCGCATTGCGAAGAGCGTAGGCTCCTTTGCAATGCAACTGCATTGCAAAGGAGCGCGTCATGGTGGTGCTTCCCTTGGCCGAGGCCTTGCCGCCCGCCCTCGCGGGCGGCAAGGCGGCCGGTCTCGCCGAGCTGATCCGGCTGGGTGAGCGGGTTCCGCCGGGTTTCTGCGTCACCACCGACGCGTACGCGGGTGGTGAGCTGCCGCGGGTCGAGATCCTTGCGGCGTACGAGGAGATGGGCGGCGGCCCGGTGGCGGTGCGGTCCAGCGCGACCGCCGAGGATATGCCGGCCGCGAGTTTCGCGGGGCAGCACGACACTTTCCTGGGTGTGACCGGCGGCGAGGCGGTGGTCGCGGCGATCGGGAAATGCTGGGAGTCGCTGCACTCCGAGCGCGCCGTGGCGTACCGGAAGGCCCGCGACATCGACCCGGCGACCGTGCGGATGGCGGTCGTGGTGCAGCGGATGGTCGATGCAGCCGTGGCCGGGGTGTTGTTCACGGCGAACCCGGTGACCGGCCGGCGCACCGAGATGGTCGTCGACGCGGCGGCCGGGCCGGGGACCATCGTGGTGGATGGCGCTTTCCCGGTGGATCACTATCGGCTCGACGGCTCCTCGCCGCCGGAGCGCGGCTGCCTGAGCCGCGACCGGCTGGCCGAGCTGCGCGCCGTGGGGGAGCGGCTGCAACGGCGGCTCGGCGTGCCGCAGGACGTCGAGTGGGCGATCGACCGCGACGGCGTGCTGTGGCTGTTGCAGTCGCGGCCGATCACCACGCTGTTCCCGCTGCCGCCGCCGGTCGACGGGCCGCAGCCCCGCATCTACGTCGAGTTCGGGCACGTGCAGGGCATGCTGCGGCCGGTCACGCCGATGGGGATGTCGAGTCTCAAGCAGACGGTGCAGGCGATGGCCGCCTCGGTCGGCCTGCGGGTGCAGATCACCGACATCGGTGGCCGGCTCTACGGCGACCTGAGCGACCTGGCCCGGCATCCGATCGCCCGCAAGCGACTGGTCAAGTTGATGGCGGTGGACTTCGGGCCGCGGGCGCAGGCGGTGATGGAGCACGTGCTGGCCGATCCGCGCTTCGCCCCGCGCGGCGGACGCTCGCGCCCGGAGGCGGCGCACGAGAGCGACCCGGGCCGCCCGGAAGCGGCGCACGAGAGCGACCCGGGCCGCCCGGAAACGGCGGACGAGAACGAGCCCGGCCGCCCGAAGGTCGCGCGGGCGAACGATCCAGGCCGCCGGAAAAGCCGGAAAGCCACGCCGGTGCGGACGGCCGCGCGAGCGGTCAGCGGGGTTGTCCGTGCGCTGGCCCGTCCGGAGGCGGCCCGCGCGCGGGTGACCGAGGCGGTGGAACGGATCCGGCTGGCGTCGGCCCCTCGCGACGACCTGCGCACGGCCGCCGACCGTCTGCGATACGTGCGGGAGGACGGCCCGGCCGGCCGCGCCGACGACCTGACCTGGCCCATCGTCGCCGGGATGCTCGCCGCCGCGCTGCCCGCCCAGCTCCTCGGCGACGTCGCCCGGCCCGGCGAGATCCACACCGTGCTGGGCGGGATGCCGCACAACGTCACCATCGAGATGGACCTCGCGCTCTGGGACCTCGCCGATCGGGCCGGCGAGCATCGCGACCTGCTGCTCGGCACGCCGCCGGCCGAGCTGGCGGCCCGATATCTGCGCGGCGACCTGCCGGACCTCGGGCTGGCGGCGTTCCTCGAGGCGTACGGGCATCGCGGCGTCGCCGAGGCCGACCTCGGCGTGCCCCGCTGGGCGGAGGATCCGGCGCCGGTCCTCGCCGCGATCGCCAACTACCTGCGCCTGACCGACCCCGAGCAGGCGCCCGGGCGGCGATTCGACCGGGCCGCCGCGACGGCCGAGGCCACGCTCGTGGAGCTCACCGCGCGTGCCCGTCGGCGCCGGCCGGTGCGTGGCCGGATAGCCGGCTTCCTGTTGCGCCGGGCCCGATCGCTGGCCGGCCTGCGGGAGGCCGGCAAGTTCGCCGGTCTCTACCGGCTGCAGGCCCAGCGCCGCGAGCTGATGCTTCTCGGCGCCGACCTGGCCGAGGCGGGGGTGCTGGCCGAGGCGGGCGACATCATGTTCCTCACCCTCGACGAGGTGGCGGCCGCGGTGCGGGAGGGCGCCGACCGGCGGGACACCGTGGCCGCGCGCCGGGCGGAGTACCGGCGGGAGTCGCGCCGCCGGACCGTGCCGGTCGGGCTGCTGTCCGACGGCACGGACGTCGAGGCGGTCCTGTCCGCCGCCGGGCCCGCGGATGCCGGTGTCCGGGGTGTGCTGCGGGGGATCGGCGCCTCCGGCGGGCGGGTGACCGGCCCCGCCCGGGTGGTCCGCGACCCGGCCACCGCCGTCGTCGAGCCGGGCGACATCCTGGTCGTGGCGACCACCGACCCGGGCTGGACCCCGCTGTTCCTCACCGCCGCGGGCCTGGTCACCGAGACCGGCGCGGTGATGGCGCACGGGCCGACGGTGGCCCGCGAGTACGGCATCCCCGCCGTGATCAGCGTCCCCGGCGCGACCGAGCGGATCGCCACCGGGCAGCCGATCACCGTGGACGGCGCGGCGGGGACGGTCACGGTCGCGTCGTGACACCATCCGTGCCATGCCGAAAAAGGTGGATCACCAGGCGCGGCGGACCCTGATCGCGGACGCGCTGATGCGGGTCGCGGCCGAGCAGGGCCTCGAGGCCGTGAGCCTGCGTCACGTGGCCGCCGCGGCCGGGGTCTCGGCGGGCATGGTGCAGCACTACTTCCGCACCAAGGACGAGATGATGGCGTTCGCCCTGGCCGTCGTGCGCGACCGCAATCAGGTACGGGTCACCGAGGCGATCGGCCGCCTCGGCGACGATCCGCCGGCCCGGCTGCTGCTGCGTACGATGATCGCCGCTCTTCTTCCCCTCGACGAACAGAGCCGCGCCGACGGCCGGGTCGCGCTGGCGTTCCTCGCCTACACCGCGGTGCGCCCGGCTGCGGCCGGCGAGCTGCGCGACGACACCGCCCAGATGGTCGGCTTCCTCGCCGGGCTCCTCCCCGGCCCGGACCGCGCGGCGGACGCGGCCGGCCTGCTCGCCCTGATGGAGGGCTTGGGCGTGTACCTGCTCGGGGGCCAGTACACGGCGGAGCAGGCCCTGGCCGCCCTGGACGCCCAGCTGGACCTGCTCTTCGCCGGTTAGCTCCCGCACGGCCGGCAGTCGTTGATCCGACTCGTCGTGGGTCATCGGCGATCCACCGCCGTCTTTACGCTCATCATCATGAATAAAAGCAGGAGCGCGGGGGCGCTTTTCTTGGCGGCACTGCTGTCCATCTTTCTGGTCCCGGCCCAGCCGGCCCGGGCGGCATCGGCGGGCGACCTGGAACTGGTCGCCGGGTGCTACTACACCAATCCCGAGCACACGATGCGATACGAGAGCAACGGGCGGTGGACGCCCTTCACGGACGTCACCGTCAACTGGCCGGGCCCGTCGCTGACCACGAAGGGAGCCGCGGTCGCCCGGGTCGGGTTCAGCTCGCACACCGTGGCGCTCGACGCCAACGGCAACATGTGGCACGCCGTGCGGCCGTCGGGCGGTCTCTGGACGCCGTTCAACGCGGTCGAGCCGTTCGCCGGGTCGCACGCGCCGTTCCAGCAGATCGCCGCCACGTCCGTCGGCGCCGACCTATGGGTGGTGGCCTCGACGACCCACGGCGCCTATCTCACCATCCGCACCGGCGCGACCGGCCTGTGGTCGCCGTTCGACTGGTTCTATTCGGTCGTGCCGGAACAGCAGATCATCGATCTCGGCGTGACATGGGTCTACAACAGCGACGTGTACCCGTTCATCACCCGCAGCGACGGCGGCTTGCGTACGGGCGCGTTGCGCGGCGGCACGCTGATCAACCAGTGGGACATCTCCGGCAACATCCGGTCGGCCAGCGCCGACAGCACCCGCGGCGGGATGATCCACCTGACCGCGGTGACGAGGTCCGACCAGGTGGTCCACCAGGCGCTGCCGCGCCTCGGGCAGTGGACCGGCTGGCGCGACGTGGAGGCGACGATGGGCTTCCACCGTCCCGCCAACACCACCATCTGGGAGGTCGCCACGGGCGTCGACAGCCTGGACCGCGCGTTCGTGACGGCCCGCGCGTACGGCCCCGGCGGCGACGTCATCTGGAACGGCATGCGGCGCGCCGACGGTTACTGGACCCAGTTCGCCGAGCCCAAGAACTTCGGCGCCGGCCAGGTCTGCCGGGGCAACGACGTGATCAGCGTTTCCAGCACCGCCCACTGACCCGTCCTCCCCGCCCGCCGGTTCGGCGATCCGGCTTCACGGGCATCGCCGACCGGCCGGGCGGGCGCGGCAGCTCAGGACGGGGCACCCTCGTCCGAGCGGGCGCGCTGGTAGTGGCGGCGGGCCTTCAGCTTGTTCCCGCACGTGGCCATGGAGCACCAACGGGCGCTGTTCGACTTGCTGCGATCGATCAGGAACAGGGCGCACTCCTCGTTGGCGCAGGGTCGCAGGCGGCCCGGGCGGTGGCGCCGCAGGTCGTCCCACGCGATCACGGCGTCGACGAGCACGGCGCGGGCGCCGTGCCGGTCGACGGTCCACTCCAGACCGTCGCGGGTGATCGACGGGCGGGACACGACGCCCTCCAGCAAGGGGGACAGCGCCCGTGGCGGGAGGTCGCCGCGGACCACGGCCTGGAGCAGGTCGCGCCCCTCGCGCAGCACCGCGGCGTCCTCGGCCCGCGCCGGGATCCGGTGCGCGCGGAGCCAGCGCCGGGCGGACTCCTCGTCGGCCAGCTCGTCGGTCGGCGTGCCGGCGATCACCGGAGTGCTGTTCAGCAACGCCAGCAGGGTGTTCTCGTCGGCCGTCATGTCTAACCTCCAAAGCTCGCTTGACAGGTTACATCAGCGCGTGGCAGGGTCCTAACCATCAAAATCGAGCAAGGAGGTTAGGTCATGACGCAGGTGCATTTCCGGTACGCGACGGTCGAAGGCCGGCGGCTCTTCTACCGGGAGGCGGGGGACCCCGGGCGGCCGGCGATCGTCCTGCTGCACGGGTTTCCGACCAGCTCGTTCATGTTTCGTGAGCTGATTCCGCGGCTCGCCGGCGACTATCACGTGATCGCGCCCGACCTCCTCGGGTTCGGGCTGTCGGATGCGCCGGCCGCAGACGAGTTCGCCTACACGTTCGACGCGCTCGCCGGCCTCACGGCCGGGCTGCTGGAGCAGCTAGGGGTCCGGCGATACGCGATGTATGTGCAGGATTACGGCGCTCCGGTGGGGTGGCGGCTCGCGCTGCGCGACCCGGGAGCGGTCGCGGCGATCGTCACGCAGAACGGCAACGGGTACGAGGCGGGATTCGTGCCGGCCTTCTGGGCGGGCGTGTGGGCGTACCACAAGGACCGCAACCCGGAGACCGAGAACGCGATGCGGCAGGCGCTGACCCGCGAGGCCATCCGCTGGCAGTACCTGACGGGCGTGCCCGACGAGACGCTGGTCGACCCGACCGCTTGGGAGCACGACTTCGCGCTGGTCTCGCGGCCCGGCAACGACGCCGTGCAACTCGACCTGTTCAGCGACTACGCGACCAACCCGCCGCTCTACCCGCGGCTGCACGAATATTTCCGCGAAACGCGGGTGCCGCTGCTCGCGGTCTGGGGCAAGGGCGACGAGATCTTCGGGCCGGACGGCGCCCGGGCGTTCGCCACCGACCTGCCCGACGCCGAGATCCACCTGCTCGACGGCGGTCACTTCCTGCTCGAGTCGGCCGTCGACGAGGTTGCCACGCTGATGCGAAAGTTTCTCGCAAAACACTCTTGGTGAACGGGTCCGCGCGGGTTTGGATATCCGCGCGGAGGTCGATGACTGATGGTCGCGCGCGCGTTGGTCGTACCCCTGCTTGCCGCCCTTGTCGCGCCGCCGAGCGCGACCGCCACCAGCGCGGCCATGTCGAGTCTGCTGTGTGCGGCCGCCGCGGCCCCGCGGAACGCCGGCCGGACGGTGTGGTTCGACCGCGGCGACAACCGGCCGGCCGGCAACCCGGGCGGCGACTTCCCCACCGGGAGATAGAAGGGCCAGTGCGCGGCCGGGAGCACGTGGCGGGCGTCGCCTGCACGGGCCGCATCGGCAGATCCCGTACGCCGGACGCGCTTTATTGCCGTTGAGCCCCGTCCCCGCAAGCTGTGCGGATGGAAGTGTCCGTCGCGGCCGCCGGCGTAGACCGCGACCGTCGGCATGGCGGCGATGGACGAGGATACGTCGATGAGCGACATCGTGATCGAGAGCATCGCCAGGCCGGAGCGAAAGGTCACCGGATCGTGGCTCGAGGTGATCGCCTCGAACCTGGACTACCACCGGGCGACCTTCTTGTGGAAATGCGCCGGCCTGACTGCGGAGCAGTTGCGGCAACGGTCCGCGCCACCGTCGGAGTTGAGCCTGCTGTGGCTCATGCGCCATCTCCGCGGGGTCGAGCGGTACTGGTTCCAGCGGCGGCTGGCCGGAACGACGCCGCCCGCGACGGATCCCGCGTCGGCCGCGGAGATCTACGCGGATTACCTGGCGGCCTGCGCGGAGTCGCGCGAGGTGTTCGCGAAGGTCACCGGCGACCTTTCCCGCACGGTGCCGAGCCCGGAGTTCGGCGACGCGGAGGTGCGGTTCGTCCTGACGCACCTGATCGAGGAGTACGCGCGCCACGTGGGCCACGCCGACCTCCTCCGCGAGGCCATCGACGGCGCGACCGGCGAATGACCCGCCGGCCGGCCGCTCGTCCCCCGGGCCAGTGCCTCCTGGCCGGGGACGACCAGGGTGTTTCACGGGCGCGAGCGGCAACCGGCGCGACGAGGCTGGGGGTGTCCCGGAAGCCCGAGAAAGGCAGGGTGTGACATGAGCGAGATCCGACCGTTCACCGTGGAGATCCCCAAGGACGCGCTCGACGACCTGCGGCGCCGGCTGGCGGCGACGCGCTGGCCGAGCCGGGAGATTGTCGGCGACCGCTCGCAGGGTGTGCAGCTGGCCGCGTTGCAGGCGCTCCGCGAGTATTGGGCGACGGAGTACGACGGGCAGCGGGTCGCGGCGCGGCTGAACGCGCTGCCCCAGTTCACCACCGAGATCGACGGCGTGGACGTCCACTTCGTGCATGTCCGGTCCCGGCACGAGGACGCGCTGCCGCTGATCATGACGCACGGCTGGCCGGGCTCGGTCATCGAGATGCTCGACTCGGTCGGCCCGCTCACCGATCCCACCGCCCACGGCGGCGCCGCCACCGACGCGTTCCACCTCGTGCTGCCGTCGCTGCCCGGCTACGGCTTCTCGGGGGAGCCGGCCGAGACCGGGTGGGACCTGCTGCGGACCGCGCGGGCCTGGGCCGAGCTGATGAGCCGGCTGGGCTACGACCGCTACGTGGCCCAGGGCGGCGACGTCGGCGCCGGCGTCACCGACGCGATCGGGCGGCTGGGCCCCGACGGCCTGGCCGGCATCCACACCAACCTGCTCGTGCCGGCGCTCAACGACCCGGCGGCGCTGCCCAGCGACGGCGACGCGGAACGCGCCGCGCTCGCCGCGATCAAGACCTTCCAGACGAGCGGGAACGGATACTTCGTGGAGATGGCCACGCGGCCGCAGACGATCGGGTACGCGTTGCAGGACTCGCCGGTCGCGCTGGCCGCCTGGATGATCGACCACGACACCGACGCGTACTACAAGATCGCCCGCGCGTTCGCCGACGGCCGGCCGTCGGGCAACCTCACCCGCGACCACGTCCTCGACAACATCACCGCCTACTGGCTGACCGGCACCGCCACGTCCGCCGCCCGGTCGTACTGGGAGGCGTACGGTCCCGACTCGCCCACCGCCGGCGCCGCGCCGCTCCCGGATCCCCGGGTGCCGGTGGGCTTCAGCTCGTTCCCCGGTGAGATCTGGCGGACGCCGCGCAGCTGGGCCGAGCAGGCGTATCCGACGCTGACCTACTTCGGCGAGGCCGAGCGGGGTGGCCATTTCGCCGCCTGGGAGGAGCCGGAGCTGTTCGCGGCGGAGGTCCGGGCCGCCTTCCGCCCGCTGCGCGCGGCGTAGACCCATTGGCGGCCGGCGGAAAACCAGTGCCGGTCCGCCCGGGCGATTTGGCAGGATCGCCGGAGTGATGACACGGGGACCCGTTCGATTTCTGTGGTGGCTGGCGACGGAGTACCGGGGACGCGTCGCGCTCGGCGCGATGTTCGGGTCGCTCTGGTTCCTGAGCCTGGCGTTCACCCCCTGGCTGATGGCGCAGGCCATCGACCACGGCCTGCACCCGCACAACGTCGGGGCGCTGGTCCTCTGGTGCGTCGCGGTGCTGGTCACGGGCGTGGCGAGCGCGGGTCTCGGGATCATGCGGCACCGCAGCATGACGAAGCTGCGGCTGGCCGCGGCGCTGCGCACGGCCGACCTGGTGATGACGCAGGCGACCCGGCTCGGCGCGGCGCTGCCCCGGCGGGTCACGGCCGGCGAGGTGGTCACGATCGGCATCTCCGACGTGTGGACGATCGGCCGGGCCATGAACGTCGGGGGTGTCGGGGTGGCCTCGCTCGTCGCCTGCACCACCATCGCGATCCTGCTCGACCGCACGTCGCCCAAGCTCGCCCTGGTGGTCCTGGTCGGCGTGCCGGTGCTCGCGCTCACCGTCGCGCCGCTGCTGCGCCGCACCCAGCGGGCCGGGTCGCGCTACCGCGAGCATCAGGGCCTGCTCAACGCCCGTCTGGTGGACGTCCTCGGCGGACTTCGCATCCTCAACGGGCTCGGCGGGAAAGAGATTCACCAGCACCGGTACGAGCGGCAGTCGGCGGCCCTGCGCGACCTGGGCTACCGGGTCGGCGGCCCGTCCAGCTGGATCGGCGCCCTGGGCGAGGGGCTGCCGGTGGTGTTCCTCGCCGTCGTGGTCTGGATGGCGGCCCGCCTCGCCGCGACGGGCGAGATCACCGTGGGTCAGCTGATCGCCGTGTACGGGTACACCGCGATGCTGGTCATCCCGGTGAACGTGCTGATCTTCTGCGGCTTCGACACCGTGCACGGCCTGGTCGCCGCGCGGCGGGTGACCACCTTCCTGCGGCTGCCCGGCGACGACCTGGCCGGCGCGCCGCCCGGAGCGCCGGCCGCTCTCGCCGACCCGGAGTCGGGCGTCGTCGCGGAACCGGGACAGTTCACCGCGCTGGCCGGCCACAGCCCGCAGGACGCCGCCGCGATCGTCGACCGGCTGGGCCGCTACGGGCCGACCCGGGCGACCTGGGGCGGCCGGCCGCTGGCGGAGTTCGCCCTCCCCGGCGTGCGGGAGCGGATCCTGGTCGCCGACCAGGACGCCGACCTGTTCGCCGGCACGCTGCGCGAGGTGGTCGCCGGCCGCGACGAGCCCGGCGACGACCGGGTACGCGCGGCGATCGACACCGCCGTGGCCCAGGACGTCGCCACCGACCTCGGCCGTGAGATCGAGTGGCGCGGCCGCAACCTCTCCGGCGGCCAGCGCCAGCGCGTCCGCCTCGCCCGGGCCGTGCACGCCGACCCCGAGATGCTGCTGACCGTCGAGCCGACCTCGGCGGTCGACGCGCACACCGAGTCGGCCATCGCCGAGCGGCTCGTCGCGGCCCGCGCCGGACGCGGCACGGTGGTGGCGACCACCTCCCCGGTGCTGCTCGACCGCGCCGACGTCGTGCACTACCTGGTGGACGGCCGGGTCGCCGCCACCGGCACGCACCGCTCGCTGCTGGCCGGCGAGCCGGGCTATCGCGACCTGGTCACCCGGGTGTTCGGCGAGGAGGAGGCAGCGTGAGCGCCGCGCTGCCCATCGCCGGCCAGCGGGCGGTCGGGCGGGCCGCGCTGCGCCTGCTCGCCGCGGACCGCCCGGCCGTCGCCGCCATGGTGGCGCTGAACGCCCTGGCCGCCGTCGCCGCGCTCGGCGGGCCGTTCCTGCTCGGCCGGGTCATCGACGCGGTCACCTCCGGCGGCGGCGTGCACGACGTCGACCGGCTCGCGCTCGGCGTGCTCGGCTGTGCGATCGCCCAGATGCTGCTGTCGCGGTACGCGCTGGCGATCGCCTACCGCTACGGCGAGCGCACCGCGGCCCGCATCCGCGAGGGCTACCTGCGCCGCGCGCTCGGGCTGCCGGCGAGCGTGATCGAGCGGGTGCCGGCCGGCGACCTGGCCGCCCGCGGGACCACCGACATCGACGCCGTCGCCACCACGCTGCGCGACATCCTGCCGAACATCCTCGTCGGCCTGGTGCAGATGATCTTCATCATCGCCGCGGTGCTGCTGGTCAACCCGCTGCTCGGCGGGGTCGGCGTGCTGGGCCTGTCCGGCATCTGGTTCGTCACGCGCTGGTACCTGAAGCGGGCCCGCGACGCGTACCTGGCCGAGGGCGCGGCGAACTCCCGCCTCGCCGACGAGCTGGCCGCCACCACCGAGGGCGCCCGCACCGTCGAGGCGTTCGGGCTGCGGCAGCGGCGGCTCGACGCCGGTCACGCCGCGATCGCCGAGACCAAGCGCACCCGGCTGGCTACTCTGGCGTTGCGCAGCGTCTTCTTCCCGCTGGTGGAGACCTCGTACGCGGTGCCGGCCGTCCTCGTGCTGCTGCTGGGCGGGCTGCTCTACCTCGACGGACAGGTCACCCTCGGCACGGTCGGGGCGGCGGTGCTCTACCTTCGTCAGCTCGTCGGGCCGCTGGACACCCTGCTCATCTGGATCGAGAACCTGCAGAGCAGCAGTGCCTCCTTCGCCCGGGTCGAGGGCCTGGGCGCCATTCCCCTTCCGCCGCCCGCCGCGACGGAGGCGCCCCGCGACGACCGGATCGAGATCAAGGGCGTGCGTTACGCGTACGAGAAAGGCCGTGACGTCCTGCACGACGTGACCTTGACCGTTCGTCCCGGCGAGCGCCTCGCGATCGTCGGTCTCTCCGGCGCGGGCAAGTCCACCCTGGGCCGCCTGATCGCGGGCGTCGACCGGCCGGCGGCGGGAAGCGTGACCGTGGGCGGCGTGCCGATCGCCGACCTGCCGCCGGACGAGCTGCGCCGCCAGGTCGTGCTGGTCACCCAGGAGCACCACGTCTTCCGCGAGACGCTGCGGGACAACCTGATGGTGCACGCGCCGGACGACGAGCTGCGCCGGGCGCTCGCCACAGTCGGCGCGGACTGGGCCGACGACCTCGACCGCGACCTGGGCGAGCACCCGCTCGACGGCGCGCAGGCCCAGCAGCTCGCGCTGGCCCGGGTGGTGCTGGCCGACCCGCACACGGTGATCCTCGACGAGGCGACGGCGCTGCTCGACCCGACCGCGGCCCGCACGGCCGAGCGGGCCCTGGCGGCGGTGCTGCACGAGCGGACGGTCATCGCGATCGCGCACCGCCTGATGACGGCGCACGACGCGGACGAGGTCGCGGTGATGCGCGACGGGCGGATCACCGAGCTGGGCAGTCATGACGAGCTGGTCGCGGCGGACGGGGAGTACGCGGCGCTCTGGCGGTCGTGGCACGGCTCCGACCTCAACGTCGCGTAGCCGGTCTCGCCGCCGCCGTGCCGCCCGGCCGGGCGGGCCTCTCTAAGGTTGTGGTCATGGAAGATGATCCGTTGGCGTCCGAGGCGGGCTTCGCCGGGCTGGGACTGCGGGACGAGCTGCTCCGCTCGCTGACCAACCTCGGTTACGAGGAACCGACGCCGATCCAGCGGGAGGCGATTCCGCCGCTGGTGGCCGGGCACGACCTGGTCGGCCAGGCGGCGACCGGCACCGGCAAGACGGCCGCGTTCGCGCTGCCGGTGCTGCAGCGGCTGACCGCCGGCCGGGCGGACGCGGGCCCGGCGGCGCTGGTTCTCGTGCCGACCCGCGAACTGGCCGAGCAGGTGTCGCAGGCGGTCCACCGCTACGGCCGCGAGCTGGACGTCCGCGTGTTGCCGGTCTACGGCGGGCAGCCGATCGGCCGGCAGCTGCAGGCGTTGCGGCGCGGCGTGGACGTCGTGGTCGGTACGCCGGGCCGGGTGCTCGACCACATCGAGCGGGAGACGCTGCGGCTCGGCGACGTGCGCACCGTCGTGCTCGACGAAGCCGACGAGATGCTGGACATGGGCTTCGCCGAGGACATTGAGGCGATCCTGGCCGAGACGCCCGCCGACCGGCAGACCGTGCTGTTCTCCGCGACGATGCCGCCCCGGATCGACAGCATCGCCCGCCGCCACCTGCGCGACCCGGTCCGGATCACCATGGGCCGCAAGGCCGTCGCGCCGGACGAGCTGCCGCTGGTGCGGCAGAGCGCGTACATGGTCGCCCGGGCGCACCGGACGGCCGCGCTCGGCCGGATCCTCGACGTCGAGGCGCCGTCGGCGGCGATCGTCTTCTGCCGCACCCGGGAGGAGGTCGACCAGGTCACCGAGGCCCTCAACGGGCGCGGATACCGGGCCGAGGCCCTGCACGGCGGGATGAGCCAGGACCAGCGCGACCGGGTCATGGGCCGGCTGCGCGGCGGCACCACCGAGTTGCTGGTGGCCACCGACGTGGCGGCCCGCGGCCTCGACGTGGAGCAGCTGACCCACGTGATCAACTTCAACGTGCCCGCGGCGCCCGAGGCGTACGTGCACCGCATCGGCCGGGTCGGGCGGGCCGGGCGGGAGGGCTGCGCCATCACCCTCGCCGAGCCGCGGGAACAGCGGATGCTCAAGGCCATCGAGCGGCTCACCGGCCAGCGGATCACGCTGGAGAAGCTGCCGACCGTGACCGACCTGAGGGCGCGCCGGCTCGAGCTGACCCGGGCCGCGCTGCAGAACAGCCTGGAGACCGACGACCTCGAGCGGTACCGGGTCGTGCTCGACTCGCTGACCGGCGAGTTCGACGCCGAGAACGTCGCCCTGGCGGCGATCCGGCTGCTGCACGAGGCGGCCGGCGGCGACGCCGACGAGGAGGAGATCCCGTCGCCGGCGGCGGCGCCCCGGGAGCGTGCGCCCCGGCCGGCCGGCGGCGGCCGCGACCGCCCCGGTGTGACGCGGCTGTTCTTCAACATCGGCCGGCGGGCCGGCCTGCGCCCGCAGGACCTGGTGGGCGCGATCGCCGGCGAATCCGGCCTGAGCGCCCGCGAGATCGGCGCCATCCAGATCACCGACCGGTTCGCGCTGGTCGAGGTCCCGGAGTCGGCCGCGGACATGGTGATCATGGCGATGCGGCGCAGCACCATCCGGGGCCGCCGGCCGACCGTGCGCCGGGAACGCCTCGTGCGGTAGCGCGAACTGTCGTACCGGGGACGTAGGTTGTCGGCATGACCGAACCCGCCCTCACCGAAGCCGGCTTCGCCGCCGCGGTCGACCAGGCACAGGCCGCGGCGAAGTCGTATTACGACACCGGCGACGTGCTGATGACCGACGCCGATTACGACGCGTTGCTCGACCGCATCGCCGAGGCGCGCCAGGCCCATCCCGAGTGGGACGACCGCGGCCTCACCACGCGGGTCGCGGCGGGGGTGTCGGGCGGCGGCGACGTGCGCCACCCGGTGCCGATGATGTCGCTCGGCAAGGTCACCGGCGAGGACGAGGTGCGCGCCTTCGTCGGCACGCTGGGCGGCGACCCGTGCCTGGTCGAGGTCAAGCTCGACGGGCTCGCGATCCGGGTGGAGTACACCTCGGGCCGGCTCGTGCTCGCCGCGCTGCGCGGCGACGGCAGCACCGGGGAGAACGTGACGGCCCAGGTGCTGCGGGGCGTCGCCGGCCTGCCGGCCCGGCTCGCCACCGCATGGACGGGCGAGGTCCGCGGCGAGGTCTACATGACCGCCGGCGACTTCGAGACCGCCCGCGCCAACCGGGTCGCCGCCGGCGGCAAGCCGTTCATCAACTCGCGCGGCGCGGTCGCCGGCTCCATCCGCAGCGCCGACCGCACGTACGAGACGCCGATGACCTTCGCGGCGTACGACATCTCCGGCGAGTTCGGCTCGCACCGCGAGCGCATGACCCGGGCCGCGGAGCTCGGCTTCCCGGTGGCCGGGCGGCTCGCCACCGGTGAGTTCGAGGTCGCCGCCGACGCGGAGGCCGCGCTGGCCGCCATCGGGCGCATCGGCGAGCTGCGCCGCGGCCTCGAGTTCCCGCTCGACGGCGCGGTGCTGACCGCCGACCTCGAGTCGACCCGCCGGCGGCTCGGCTCCGGCAGCCGCACGCCGTACTGGGCGGCCGCCTTCAAATACCCCGCCGACACCGGCTCCACGGTGCTGCGCGACATCGAGGTGCGGGTCGGGCGCACCGGGCGCATCTCGCTGCGCGCCGTGCTCGACCCGGTCTTCGTCGACGGCACCACGATCACCTATGCGACGCTGCATAACCCCAAGTTCGTCGAGGAGCAGGGCCTCGCCATCGGCCAGACCGTCGCCGTCTGGCGAGCCGGCGACGTGATCCCGCGGGTCACCGCGCCGATCGGCGAGCAACCGCACGGCCTCACCCCGTGGACGCCGCCCGAGACCTGCCCCCAGTGCGGCGAGCCGTGGGACAAGTCCAGCCTGCTCTGGCGCTGCCACACCGCCTCGTGCAGCGCCACCAACGCGCTGGAGTACTGGTGCAGCCGCGAGGCCATGGACGTCGAGGGCGCGGGCGAGGCGCTGTGCGTCGCCCTGGTCAACGCCGGCCTCGCCAACGACGTGGCCGATCTCTACACGCTCACCGAGGAGCAGCTCGCCGAACTGCCGGTCGGCAACACCAAGGCCGGCGGCGTCGTCCTGCTCGGCAAGCTCAACGCGGCCAAGGTCGTCGCGTCGCTCGAGCACAGCAAGTCCCAGCCGTTCAACCGCGTGATCACCGGCCTCGGCATCCGCATGACCGGCCGCAGCGTCGGCCGCTGGCTGGCCGCCCGCTTCAAGACCATGGCGGCGCTGCGCGCCGCCACCGTCGAGGAGATCGCCGAGATCGACAAGATGGGCCTGATCAAGGCCCAGCACGTGGTCGACGGCCTGGCCGCCATGTCCGGCGTCATCGACCGCCTGGCCGCCGCCGGCGTCACCATGAGCGTCCCCGAGACCGCCGGCGACAAGCCCCTGGACGGCAAGACCTACGTGGTCAGCGGCACCGTCCCGGGCTACACGCGCACCACGGTCAGCGAGCGCATCGAGCAGCTGGGCGGCCGGGCCAGCGGCAACGTCTCGGCCACCACCACGGCCCTCGTCACGTCCGAGACCACCACCGCCAAGGCGACGAAGGCCGCCAAGCTCGGCATCCCGATCATCGACCCGGCCGAGTTCGCCCGGATGCTCGCCGGCGACGGGGCATAGCCGATCATGCGACTCATCTTCCCGGGCGGGGGCTCGCGCGCGACAATCGACGGTGCCCGTCACTCGACCGGGAGGTGCACGTGTCCATCTCCGTCACCGCGTCACGCTCCGCCGGGCTGATCGCCCGTTTCGCTTCCGCGCTGAAGGCCGTGCCGAGAGCCGTGTGGGCGGCAGCCGTGCCGGGCGGCGCGTCGAGGGTCTCGCTGGAGGACGCGCCGGGTGGCGTGTCCCGTGCCGAGCCCTCGCCGGGCCGCGCGTCGCGGGCTGAGCCCTCGCCGGGCGGGCAGTTCCGGCGTCGGCATGAGGACGCGCTGGCCGTGCTGAGCGCAACCCGCGGCGTGATCGCGCGGGGCTGGGTGCAGAACACCTGGTATGTCGTCGAGACACCGGCCGGCCCCCGCTCGATCCGGCAGCGGTTCCTGCCGGGCCGCTTCGACCGCCGCCGGGTGGTCGGGGCGTGCCTGATCGGCGCGGTGGTGCACGGCGCGTGGCAGCTGAGCCCGCGGCCCGAGTACGCGTATCCGGCCATCGACGCCCTCTGGCACACGCTCTTCGACGCCGACGCCACCTGGGACGCCGACCCGGTCGGGCCGATGACGCCGCCGCTGGTGCGCGCGGCCCGGGTCCGCGACCTCACCACCTGGAACGACCGGGGCCACCGGGCCAAGGACGAGGTCCTGCGGCTGCTGGATCTCACGACGGCCCGGGTGTCGGCCCGGCGGGACGCGGCCGTCGGCGCGTGAGCCCGCCGCCGGGGCCGTTTCACGGTTGCCCGGCGGCAGGTCATCTTCGCGCTTCACACCCTGCGGTCGAAATGCGGTGCGGTCGGACAGCGGCTCACTCGGTGCCGTTGTGGAACTTCGCGGTCGCCCAGAAGTAGCCGACCGCGGTGAGCCCGATGCACCAGGCGACCGCGAGCCACCCGTTGTGGCCGATCGGGGTGCCGAGCAGCAGGCCCCGTAGGGTCTCGATGGCCGGGGTGAACGGCTGGTACTCGGCGATCGGCTGGAACCAGCCGGGCATCGAGCCGACCGGGACGAACGCGCTGGACAGCAGCGGCAGCACGATCAGCGGCATCGCGTTGTTGCTGGCCGCCTCCGCGTTCGGGCTGACCAGGCCCATGCCCACCGCGATCCAGGTCAGCGCCAGGGCGAACAGGGCCAGCAGCCCGAACGCCGCCAGCCAGTCCAGGGCGGTGGCGCCGGTCGAGCGGAAGCCGATGGCCACGCCGACGGCGCCGACGAGCACGACGCTCAGCACCGACTGGAGAACGCTGCCCGCCACGTGCCCGACCAGCACCGAGCCGCGGTGGATGGCCATCGTGCGGAAGCGGGCGACGATGCCCTCGGTCATGTCGTTGGAGACCGACACCGCGGTCCCGATCACGGTGCTGCCGATGGTCATCAGCAGCAGGCCCGGCACCAGATAGGCGATGTACCTCGCGCGGTCCGGCGGGCCGCCGCCGATGCCGGCGCTCAGCGTGTCGCCGAAGATGAACACGAAGAGCAACAGCAGCATGATCGGGGTGAGCAGCAGGTTCAGGGTGAGCGAGGGGTACCGGCGCGCGTGCAGGAGATTGCGGCGCAGCATCGTGGACGAGTCGCGGGCGGCGAGGGCGAGGGTGCTCATCGGAGGGCCTCCAAGGGCTGGGTGAGTGCGAAGAAGACGTCGTCGAGGTCGGGGGTGTGCACGGTCAGCTCGTCGGCCAGGACGCCGGCCGCGTCGAGCCGGTCGAGGACGGCGCGCAGCTCGTGCTGGCTGCCGCCGCTGGGCACCTGCAGCGTCAGCGACTCGTCGTCGCCGGTGGCGTCCGGGAGCGCGAGCAGCGCCGACTGATAGGTGGCCGGGTCGTTGAAGCGAAGCCGGACGTGCCCGCCCGGCACGAGCCGCTTCAGCTCCGCCGCGGTGCCCTCGGCGGCGATCTTCCCGTCGTGGAGCACGGCGATCCGGTCGGCGAGCTCGTCGGCCTCGTCCAGGTACTGCGTGGTGAGGAAGACGGTGACGCCGCCGGCGACCAGCTCGCGGATGATCTGCCACATGGTGTGGCGGCTGCGCGGGTCGAGGCCGGTGGTGGGCTCGTCCAGGAAGATGATCCGGGGGTTGCCGACCAGGGTCATCGCGATGTCGAGGCGGCGCTTCATGCCGCCGGAGTAGGTGGCCGCGGGCTTGGCCGCGGCGTCGGCGAGATCGAAGCGCTCGAGCAGCGCGGCGGCGACCCGCCGGCCCTCCGCCCGGGCCAGGTGGTGCAGGTCGGCCATGAGCAGCATGTTCTCGGCGCCGGTGATCAGGCCGTCGACGGCGGAGAACTGGCCGGTGACGCCGATGGCGGCGCGGACCGCCTGCGGGTCGGCCGCGAGGTCGTGGCCGCCGACGCGCACGTCGCCGGCGTCCTTGGCGATGAGCGTGGACAGGATCTTGACGGCGGTGGTCTTGCCGGCGCCGTTCGGGCCGAGCAGGGCGAAGATCGTGCCTTCCGGCACGGCCAGGTCGACGCCGTCCAGCACGACCTTGTCGCCGTAGGACTTGCGCAGGCCGTTCGCCGAGATCGCCAGGGTGGTCATTGCGGGCTCCTTGCCCTCGTTGTTTCCGACGAGGGAAAAGCTACGTTGCGTTCAGGAACCCGGCAACACGAATGTTGCATGGAAGGCGAGTCATCCCAGCTCAGCGGCGATATTTCGTTGCAACGGTGCTGAATTCAAAGCAACGTAGGTGAGGCGTCCGTTGCAATGAGTGGCGAGTGAACGCTCAGGACATGACCGGGAAGAGGTCGGCCGACGCCCGGCCGGTCGCGGCCTCGATGAAATCCACCGGCGGCGCGATGTGCGCGATCACCTCGGCGGTGTGCGTGAGCCCGTCGGCCGGCACGTCCGGCTCGTGCCGGAGCGCCCGCTGCACGTCGAGCAGGTGCACGGTCGCCTCGAGGATGCCGATGCTGACCGCTTCGCTCAGCGGCAGCACCGCCCGGCCGAAGTAGTCGATCGACACGTCACCGAGCTCGCGCGCCGTGGCGATCGCCCGCGGGCCCGTCGTGGCGAACTGGTCGACCAGCTGCTCGACGGTGTACTTCTCGGCGTCCTCGCGCGCCGAATCGGCGACCCGGTCACGCGTCGTGTTGGCGATTCCCTCCGGGACGTTGAACTCGGCGAGCAGCGCCGCCGCGGTGTCGTGGGTGGCCGGCGCGTCGGTGACCCGGCCGACGAGGACCGAGAATCCGAACGGCCATCCGGCCGAGTGCGCCCAGAGGGCCCGCAGGTCCCAGCCGTCGAGCCGGGTGGGCCGCCGCCAGTCGGCTTCGGTCAGCCCCTTGCCGGTCCCGGCCCAGACCGACCAGAGCGCGTCGAGTGTGGTGAGACGGTCGTCGATGGACATTGCTCGACCATAGTCACAACCCGGGGTCACCGTGAGTAGGCGCGACCATTCTGATACCCGCTTGGGCGACGCCGACGGCCGGGACGGCGGTATCAGTCGGAGCTGAGGTCGCGGTTCAGGAACGGCACGGCGGCGGCGAGCGTGGCCACGGCCCAGAAAATGAACACCTCCAGGCCGAACATGTCGCCGCGGGCGGCGTCGAGGTACGCCGAGATCGGCAGCTCCCCGTCGAGCTTGCCGATCAGGCCCTCGACCACGACGATCCAGACCGCGAAGCCGATCAGCAGCCAGGACGCGCGGCGCACGATCGCCGCGGCGGCCGCTCCGAAGACCGCCATGACCGGCACCACGATCAGCGTGTGCCGGTAGGTGCCCCCACCCCACCGCAGCAGCGCGGTGATGCCGCTGAGCGCGGCCAGCACCCACCCCACGGCCACGGTCGTGAGAACCTGGGCGAACAGCACCGGCAACCGCTGGGGACGAGCGAGGTACAGCAGGGCGATCGTGCGGTGCTGGTAGTGCTGGGCGACGGTGAGCACCGAGATGCCGAACGCGCCGACGCCCGCGAACAATGCCCACCAGTTGGCGTCCAGCACCCCGAAGGCGGCCGCGACGAAGCCGAACAGGGCGATCGACACCCAGCTCGACCGGATCGTCGCCATCCGGTACAACTCGGCGCGCATCAGGATCAACATCAGGTGCCTGCCAGCTCGAGGAAGATCTGTTCGAGATTCGGTGTGTCGGTCAGCAGTTCGTGCACCGGCACCCCGGCGGCGAAGGCGACCTCGCCGGCCTCCGCCGCGGACAGCCCGTCGATCTCCAACGTCTCGTCGCCGGCGACCTCCGCGCCGGCGCGCCGCAGAGCGTCGCGGAGGCGCCCCGGATCGCGGCCTCTCATGAGCACCCGGCCGGTCGTCATCCCGTAGAGGCCCGCCAGCGGTCCCTCGTGCCGCAACCGGCCGTTCGCGATGATCACCACGTCGTCGATGAGCTGTGCGAGCTCGGCCAGCAGGTGGCTGGAGATGAGCACGGTGCCACCCGCGTGGGCGTACGAGCGCAACAGTTCCCGCAGCCACGCCACCCCCGAAGGGTCGAGGCCGTTGGCCGGCTCGTCGAGGATCAGCACCGGGGGCTCGCCGAGCAGCGCGGTCGCGACCGCGAGGCGCTGCCGCATGCCGAGCGAGTAGTCGCCCGTGCGCTGATCGGCCGCATCGGTCAGCCCGACCTGATCGAGCAGCAGATCCACCCGCGCCCGGCTGGCCCCCGCCGACATCGCCTGGGTCACCAGATGCGCCCGCCCGCTCTGCCCCGGGTGGCTGATGCCCTGTTCGAGCACCGCGCCGACCGCTCGCAGCGGCCGCTTGAGGCCGGTGAACGGCCGGCCGTCGATCAGCGCCGCGCCGCCGGTCGGCCGGGTCAGCCCGAGCAGCATGCGCAGCGTGGTCGTCTTGCCCGAGCCGTTGAGCCCGAGGAACCCGGTCACCCGGCCCGGCAGCGCCGTGAACGAGAGCTCGTCGACCGCGCGCACCTTCCCGTACGCCTTGGTCAGCTCGATGGTCTCGATCATGGCCCGCCATGATAGGGCGCTGGGCGCAACCCCGGAAGGCGCGCCCCGCGCGGGACGCCGGGAACATCGACCGACTCAACTTCCGGGTAGGCCTTGCGAGTGACCGGAAGATCGCCGAGAGTGCTGCTATGACGGAGATCGACGTCCCCACCACGCCCGCGGGCTACTGGCCCGATGTGGAGAAGGTCCCGCGCGCGCCACTGCGCGCGACGGCCGCCAAGGCTCTGCTGCGGTTCGTCGCCGGCCGGATCCCGGTGCGCGTCGTCACCGGCGACGAGCCGCAACCCCCGGGGCCGCCGCCCGTTCTCCGCCTGCGCCGGCCCGACGCGTTCCACCGCCGGATCGGCGCCACCGGGCTGATCGGGCTCGGCGAGTCGTACCAGGCCGGCGACTGGGAGACCGATGACCTCGCCGGGCTGCTCACCGCGGCCGCGGCGGCGATGAGCGGGTCGCTGGGCCGGTACCGCAAGCTCGCCCGGGTGCGGCACGTGCCGTGGCTGCAATGGGCGCACGGCGCCCGCCCGAAACCGGACGAGGAGAACACTGTCGAGGGCGCCCGCCGCAACATCCAGCGGCACTACGACCTGTCCAACGAGATGTTCGCGCTGTTCCTCGACGAGACCATGACGTACTCGTCGGGGTTGTTCGCCGGGCCGGAGGACGACGACCTCGCCGGCGCCCAGCGCCGCAAGATTGACCGGTTGCTCGACCTGACCGGGGTCGGCGACGGCACCCGGGTCCTCGAGATCGGCACCGGCTGGGGCGAGCTGTCCATCCGGGCCGCGCGACGCGGCGCGACGGTGCACACCATCACCATCTCCACCGAGCAGCAGGCGCTCGCCCGGCAGCGGGTGGCCGAGGCCGGCGTGGCCGACCGGGTCACCATCGAGCTGCGCGACTACCGCCACGTCGAGGACGCCCAGGGGTACGACGCGATCGTCAGCGTCGAGATGATCGAGGCGGTCGGCCGCAGGTACTGGCCGTCCTACTTCGGTGCCATCGACCGGCTGCTCGCACCCGGCGGGCGGGCCGGCATCCAGGCGATCACGCTGCCCGACGAGCGGCTGAAGTTCGCCGACACGTACACGTGGGTGCAGAAATACATCTTCCCGGGCGGCGTGATGCTCTCGGTCGAGGAGGTCGAGCGCCAGCTCGCCGGCACCGGGCTGCGGCTGGCCGACCAGCGCGCCTTCGGGTGGAGCTACGCCAAGACGCTGCGCCGGTGGCGCGAGACCTTCCTGGCGAACGCCGATCGGGTCCGGGCGCTCGGCTTCGACGAGACCTTCATCCGTACGTGGGAGTACTACCTGGCCTACTGCGAAGCGGGATTCGTCTCCGGCGAGATCGACGTCCACCAGCTCATCCTCGACCGGCGCGGCTGAGCGCGGCCCGATAGGCGCCGAGGGTCCGCTCGGCGAAAAGCGCGGGCGTCAGGCCGTACGCGATCTGTCTTGCCTTCTCCGTCGTCCGCTCGCCGGTGTCCGCCAGCGCGGCCCGCAGGGCCGAGGCCAGAGACGCCGGCGCCGGATCGGCCAGCCGCACCGCCTCGCCCAGCGGATGGCCGGCCGCCAGCCCGCGGTCGACCATGACGATCGGCAGGCCGGCGAGGGCCGCCTCGTGCAGCACGATGCCCTGGGTGTCCGTTGTGGACGGGAAGGCGAACACGCTCGCCGACCGGTAGGCGGCCGGCACCTCCGCGCCGTGCAGTGTGCCGGTGACGTCGACGTGCCCGGTCAGCCCTCGTTCGCTCAATCGCCGGCGCAGGCCGAGGCGCGGCGAGACCGGCCCGGCCAGGACGAGCCGCGCGTCCGGCCGGAAGCCGAGCAGCACCTTGAAGGCGTCCAGCAGCAGGGGGATGCCCTTCTCGGCGCAGATCCGGCCCACGAAGAGCACGACCGGATCGGCCCGCGGCGACGGAGCGCCGCGATGACCCGGGGGAGTGGCGATGACCCGCACCTTGTGGGCGTAGGCGCCGGCCGTCCGGCAGTGCCGCAACGCCGTCGCGGTCGGCAGGACGATGACGTCGGCGGCCTCGAAGACCCGCGCGTTGGCCGCCTCGACCGCGGCGTACTTCCGCCACCCGGCAACCTTTTCGCCCCGCGGCAGCCGGCGGCCGTAGAGCGCGGTGCCGGCCCGGATCACCGGGGTGGGGAAGTGGTAGAACGCCGAGTAACCGTGCATGTCGGTGTGGTATGTGTACACCGCCGGAATGCCCATCAACTTCGCGACCGACAGGCCCGCGGCGCCCAGCGGCCCCGGCGTGTGCACGTGCGCGACGTCCGGCCGCCACCGCTCGATGCGACTCCGCAACCCGCGCATCGGGAACAGCGCGAACCGGAAGTCACCCATCCCGGTGTCCAGCGACGGCACCCGGTCGCCCGGCCGCCACAGCGGGCCGGTGCTGGTCACCAGGCTCTCGTGGCCCAGTTCGTCGAGCTGGTCGACGAGCAGCCGGACCGACGTCGCGATGCCGTTCACACCGTCGACGGCCGCGTCCGAGAAGTGTGCGATCCTGACCACGTGGCCGCTTCCTCCACACCTCGGGAAACTGACGTCAAGGTACCGGCCGCCGCCGCTTTCGTCGTCCTCGCCGCGGGTTTCGGGGCGCTCTGTCTCTTCTGGACGCTCGGCGCGCACCCGTCGTCGCTGCCGGGTCTCTTCGACTTCGCCAGCGCCACGTGGGGCGACGCGCTCGCCCTTCCGGCGATGACAGCCCTTCTTGTGTACGCGGTCCGCACGCTGCCCGCCGCCCGAGGTGACCGGCCGTTCGCCGCGGTCGCCGCCCTCCTCGCCGGCGCCCTCGGCATCGCCTCCCAGGCCCTGTGGCTGGCCGCCGCCGACCCGCGGCCCAACTGGACGCTGCCCCGCCCGCACCGCTTCACGGCGGCCGGCTGGTATCACGCCGCCTTCGTCACCGCGATGTGCGCGCTCACCGCCGCCCTGCTGGCTCTGGCCCTCAACCGGGTCACGCTGGCCGCCAGCCGTCCCCGCCCGGTGGTCGCCGCGATCGCCGCCGGCATCGCCTGCGGCCTGGCGTTCATCGCCCTGCTCGCCGCCGACGCCGGCGCCACGCCCGGCGGCGCGGGCCTGGCCGGCGTGCTGGTCGCCCTGATGGCCCTGCTCGCGGTCGGCGGCACGCTCGTCGCCCGCCGGGTCGCACTTCGGTGAGCGCGCCGGCTCGCACTTCGGTGAGCGCGCCGGCTCGCACTTCGGTGAGCGCACCGGCTCGCACTTCGGTGAGCGCACCGGGTCGCACTTCGGTGTGCGTGCCGGTGCGGACCGGTTGCGCCGCTCAGCGCCCCGGCCGGCCGGGCCGAACGGGCAGGCATGCGTCTGACGATCCGGTCCCGTGCCTTGGCCACCGCGCTCACCGTCGTCGCGGCGCTGGCACCGGCGTCGCCGGCCCTCGCCTCCTCGCTCGCGGCTTCCCCGGCCGCTGCCTCCCCGGCCGCTGCCTCCGCCGGTTTCTCGGCCGGTGACGCGGGCCTCCGGGTCATGCCGCTCGGTGACAGCATCACGTTCGGCAAGGGCGACCCCAGCGAGAACGGCTACCGCGCCGCCCTCCGCGCCTGGCTGGACCCGCCCGTCGAGTTCGTCGGCTCGCAGGTCAACGGCGCCACGGCGCATGAGGGCCACCCCGGCTGGCGGATCGCCCAGCTCACCGAGCGCATCGACGGATGGATGGCCGGCTCGCGCCCCGACGTCGTGCTGCTCGACATCGGCACCAACGACCTGCTCCACCACGACCACATCGACCAGGCCCCGGACCGCCTGGCCGAGCTGATCGACCACATCGTCGCGGCGAACCCCGAGGTCCGCATCCTGCTGGCCGAGCTGCTGGTGGTCGACCGCGGCCACGAGGCCGACTTCGCCTGGTACAACAGCACGCTGCCGGTGGTGGCCGCGCTCTACCCGGACAACGTCACGCTGGTCGACATGGCCCGCGTGCCGGTCGCCAACACGGTCGACCACGTGCACCCGAACGAGCTGGGCTACCGGCAGATGGCGTACCAGTGGTACGAGGCCCTGCGCGGCGTCCTGCCCCAGGGCCGCGACCTGAGCCCGGTCACCAGCCCGTTCTAGCCGCGCCGGCCGCCGTCACGCGCTCTGCGGCCGGTCGCCGTCACGTGCTCTGCGGCCGGTCGCGGCCGGCGAGGTAGCCGTCGCGCACGATGCGGTGCACGCCGTGCAGGTACGCCTCCGGCGACTCCGGGGTCAGCGTGGCCAGCCCGTCCACATAACGGTTGAACATGCTGAACGCGGCCGCGATCAAAACCGTGTCGTGGATCTCGACGTCGGACGCTCCCTCGGCACGCGCGTCGGCCACCAGCCAGGCGGTCACGTTGCGCCCGTCTTCCCGTACGGCGGAAGCAATGCGCAACAACGCACGCAGCTTGGGCGTTATCGGCGCGGTCTCCAGATCGGCCCGGACCTCGTCGACCAGCCGCACCCCCTCGGGCAGCTGAGCCGCGGCGAAGGCCGCGTGCGAAGCGGCGCAATAGGCGCACTCGTTGAGCTCGGACACGTAGGCGGCGATCAGCTCCCGCTCACCCGGCGACAGCGTGCTGGGCCCGCGCAGGAGCACCTCGGCCAGCATCATCAGCGGCCGCGCGGTCTCCGGCCGGTACTGCAGGAGTCCCTGGATACCGGGGAAGAGCTGCTCGTCCACGCCGAGGTCGATGTGCGCCATCGGTGCAGGATAGGGCGCGGATCACGCCCCGGGAAGCACTTCGCTGCCGCGACGGTCCGGGAGATGATGCGGTGGCCGGCCCGCGCCCCGACGCCGCGGAGAGCGTGGAGTCGCTGCGCGCGGGCGCCGGCGAGGCCATGGTGGCCGAGGCTTTGAGGAGGAAACATGGCCGTTGCGGTAGCCGCACCCCACACGGCGGCGGTGCGGGCCGCCCGCTCGGCGGTCGCGGGCGGGGGCAACGCGTTCGACGCCGCGCTCGCCGCCGCCGGCGCGCTCACCGTGGTCTATCCGCATCAGTGCTCGGTGGGCGGCGACCTCGTGGCCATCGTGCGGCCGGCCGGCGGGGCGCCGCGGGCGGTGCTGTCCATCGGCGCCGCCGCCGCGAACGCGGACATCGATCGGTTGCGCGCGGCGGGCGGCGAGATGCCGTTCGGCGGCCCGGACCCGATCACCGTGCCCGGCGTCGTGGCGGGCTGGGCGGCGGTCGCCGGGTTCGGGGCGCGGTTGCCGCTGACGGAGCTGCTCGCGCCCGCGATCGGGCTCGCCGAGGAGGGCGTGCCGTTCAGCCCGGGATTGCGCCGGGCGATCGCGGAGCGCGCGGACGCGATCCGGGCCGATCCGGGGCTGTCCGGGCTGCTGCTGCGCGGGGACGACCGGCTGGTGCAGCCCGTACTCGCCGGGACGCTGGCCGAGATCGCGGCCGACTGGCGGGTCTTCTACGAGGGCGACCTCGGGCGGCGGCTTGCCGACGGCCTGCGGCGGCTGGGCAGCCCGCTGGTGGCGGCCGACCTGGCGGCGCACCGGGCCGAGGTGGTCGCGCCGCTGACCCGGGTGGTCGACGGGGTGACCTGGCACGCCGCGCCGCCGCCGGTGCAGGGGCCGACGTTCCTGGCCGTGCTGGGGGCCGGCGACCTGCTCGGCGCGTCCCGGCGGGCCCGGCGGACGCGGGACGCCCTGCTCGGTGACCCGCGCACCGGGCCGGTGGACCTGGAAGAGCTGCTGGGCGGGGACGCGCCGCCGGCGAGCGAGGGGCTGCTGGGCGGGGAAGTGCCGCCGGCGAAGGAGGGGCCGCGGCCGGGCGGGGACACGGTCGCGGTGACGGCGGTGGACGGCGACGGGAACGCGGTGACGCTCATCCAGAGCCTGTTCGAGAGCTTCGGCTCGGGGTTGCTCGACCCGGGCACCGGCATCGTGCTGCACAACCGCGGCGCCTCGTTCAGTCTCGACCCGCGCCACCCGGGCCGGATCGCGCCGGGCAGCCGGCCGCCGCACACGCTGTGCCCGACCATGGCGGTCGCCGGGGACACCGTGGTGGCGCTCGGGTGCATGGGCGGGCGCAACCAGCCGTGGATCCTCGCGCAGGTCGCCGGCGCGGCCCTCGAGTGGGACGACCTGGCCGGGCTGCTGGCCCGGCCGCGCTGGGTCTTCGACGGGGAGGACGTCCTGGCGGAGCCCGCGGAGCTGCACGACCGGGCGGGACACGTCCAGGTCTGCCGCCTGCGCGACGGGGTGCTGGCCGCGGCGAGCGACCCGCGCGCCGACGGCGCGGCCGCGGTCTGCGGGGACGCCAGCGGGGTCTCAGGGGAGTAGCTGGTCCAGGGCCGGCGGCTTCTTGAAGATGCCGTCCTCCCGGCCCAGCTGGGCCACCTTGTCGAGGGACGCGCGGTTGATGTCCTGCGGCCAGTTCGGGAGGATCATGCCGATCCGGACGGTGTCGTTGATCGGGGTGTAGGTGCCGACCACGTCGCGCACCTCCTCCGGGTGGGTCTCGGCGTACCGCAGCGACTCCTTGATCGCCTCGGTGAAGCCGGCGACCAGGGCCGGGCTCTTGGCGATGGTGTCGTCGCTGGTGAAGTAGAGCGCCACGGTCAGGCCGGGCGCGGTGTCGACGAAGTTGGACGCCAGCACCTGGGCGCCGGCGACGACCGCCTCGGAGAGCTGCGGCTCGACCACCCAGATGGCGTCGACCTTGCCGTTGCGCAGCGCGCCGTTCATCGTCGGGAACGGCATGGCCTCGAACTTCAGGTTTCTCGGGTCGCCGCCGGCCTTGCGCACCGATTGGCGGACCGTGGTGTCGCCGATGTTCTTGAGCGTGTTGACCGCGATGGTCTTGCCGACCAGGTCCTTCGGCGTGCGGATGCCGCTGTCGTCCTTCACCACGATCGCGGAGAAGTCGCGGCCGGCCCGCCCGGTCGAGGCGACGCCGCTGGCCACGCCCTTGAGCGGCGCGCCGTCGGCCTGCGCGGCCATCAGCGAGGTCACGTTGGCGAACCCGAACGGATACTTTCCGGCGAGCACGCCCTTCACGATCGGCCCGCCGCCCTGTTCCTGGACGAGGTTGAGGTCGATGCCCCGCTTGCGGAAGAAGCCCTTCTCCTTGCCCAGGTAGATGGGCGCGACGTCGACGATCGCGATGACGCCCACGTCCACCTTGGTGCCGGCCGGCTCGTCCTTGGCCTTGCCGGAGGTGCAGGCCGACGAGGCGGCAAACGTCGCCAGCACGGCGACGGCGGCGAGGATCCGACGCATGGTGCGCTCCCTGAGATGTACGGCGCACACGCGCCCGGCGCACGGTACCGCGATCTCGGTGCCAACGACACAGAGCGAACGGTCAAAGTTGCTCCTTGTAAGGGAACGACGATGACGGATTGTGGTCGGCCCTGCGTGACCCACCGATATGGCCGGATCTCACCAGTCGTGCAGGGTGCCGTCCTCTAGGCGGTTGACGGGCAGCGACGCCGGGCGATACGGATACCGCGCGGCGAGCGACTCGTCGATGTCGACCCCCAGGCCCGGCTCCTCGGCGGGGTGCAGATAGCCGTCGGCGTAGCGGTAGCCGTGCGGGAAGACGGCATCGGTCTCCGGCGTGTGTGGCATGTACTCCTGCAGGCCGAAGTTGGGGACCACCAGGTCGAGGTGCAGGGCCGCGGACAGGCAGACGGGGGAGAGATCGGTCGCGCCGTGCGAGCCGGTGCGCACGTGGTGCAGCGCGGCCAGGTCGAAGATGCGGCGCAGGTGGGTGATGCCGCCGGCGTGTACGACAGTGGCGCGGATGTAGTCGATGAGTTGCTCGCGGATGAGCCGTTCGCAGTCCCAGATCGAGTTGAAGACCTCGCCGACGGCCAGGGGCGTGGTGGTGTGCTGCCGGATCAGCCGGTAGCCGTCCTGCAGCTCGGCCGGCACCGGATCCTCCAGCCAGGTCAGCGCGTACGGCTCGAGGGACTTGCCGAGCCGGGCGGCCTCGATCGGGGTGAGCCGGTGGTGCACGTCGTGCAGCAGCCGCAACGTAGGCCCGAACTCCTCCCGCACCTTCGCGAACACCGAAGGGATGTGCGCCAGGTAATCCGCGGTGGACCACACGGCCTCGGTCGGGAGGGCGGCGGAGGCGGGCTCGTAGAGGGGCTTGTCGGTCACGCCGTAGATGTCGGAAATATTCGGCACGGGCGCCTGCACCCGGGCGGCCCGATATCCGCGCTCGACGAAAGAAGCGATCGACGAGAGCAAAGCCTCGGTGGAGGAACCGCTGGCATGGCCGTACACGGAAACGCCGGAGCGCGACCGCCCGCCCAGAAGTTGGTAGACGGGCAGCCCGGCCACCTTGCCTTTGATGTCCCACAATGCGGTGTCGACCGCGGCGATCGCGCTCATCGTGACCGGCCCGCGCCGCCAATAGGCGCCCTTGTAGAGGTATTGCCAGGTGTCCTCGATGCGCGCCGGATCGCGCCCGATCAGAAGCGGAATCACGTGCTCGTTCAGGTACGCGGCGACCGCCAGCTCCCGCCCGTTCAGGGTCGCGTCGCCCACTCCGGTCAGCCCGTCGGAGGTCTCGATCTTGAGCGTCACGAAATTGCGGCCCGGGGAGCAGACGATCACCCGGGCCGCCGTTATCGTCACGACGGATCCTCCTTGACCCGCGCCACCAATTGGGTCGGATTGACGAAGCGCAGCGCGATGACGAGCAGCACCAGCATCATCGAGGTGTAGATGACCGCCATCGCGTCGACCGACTGCTGCGCCCGGATCCCCGCCGCCGACATCGAGTAGTAGAGCGCCACCACGAGCGTCTGCGAATCCGGCCCGGCGGTGAGGAACGTCAGCTCGAACATGCCGACCGTGCGCACCAGCACCAGGATCGACGCGGCCAGGATTCCCGGCACCAGAAGCGGCGCGAGAATGCGCAGGAAGACCTGCCAGGTGCGCGCCCCGCACATCCGGGCGGCCCGCTCGATGGCCGGGTCGACCTGCTCGATGAACGGCGTCATGGTCAGGATCACGAACGGGATCGACGGCACCAGATTGGCGAGCACCACGCCGGTCATGTGCCCGGCCAGGCCGTACTTGTAGAGGACCGTGGCGAGCGGAATGCCGTAGGTGATCGGCGGCATCAGAATCGGCAGCAGGAAAAGCAGATAGAGGATCCGGCGGCCGGGGAAGGTGCGGCGGGCCAGCACGTACGAGGCCGGCACGCCGACCAGCACCGAGATGCCCACCACCAGCAGCGACACCTCGACCGTCACGATGAGCACGTCGAGCAGCGTGAATTCGGTCCACGCCTGGCCGTACCACTGCGTGGTCCAGCCGTCGGGCAGCCAGGTGTCGAACCAGCGGCGGCCGAACGAGCTGATCAGCACCGAGAAAATGACGCCGGCCAGCATGACGAAGAAGAACGTGACCGAGCCCCAGACCAGCCAGGCGCCGGGCGAGGCGACAATGCGGCGCCGGGCTTTCACGTCCTTGGCGGGGACGGCGATCGCGGTCATCCTTTGCCTCCCGTCGATCCGGTGTAGAACAGCGTCCGCAACCCGAGAACGGCCGCCACCACGGCCAGCTCGACCACGCCCATCACCACGGCGATGGCGCTGGCGAGCGGATAGTCGAACGATTCGTAGGCGGCGTGATAGGCGGCGATCGAGATGACCCGCGTCGACCCGGCCGGATCGCCGACGAGCACGGCCGAGGGAAACACGCTGAAAGCGAGCACGAACGTGAGGCAGAACGTGGTGGCGAGACCCGGCGCGAGCAGTGGCAGCGTGATCCGGTGGAAACGCGGCCACCAGCCGGCCCCGAGCGTCGCCGCGGCCCGTTCCAGGGTCGGATCGATGCCGGACAGATACGACAGGATCAGCAGGAAAGCGAACGGGAAACCGGTGATCACCAGCGAGAAGAACACGCCCCAGTAGTTGTTGGTCAGTCGCAGCGGCTCGTCGGTGATCCCGGCCGACATCAGCGTCCGGTTGAACCACCCGGCCGGACCGAGGAAATTGAGCAGACCCTCGGCGGTGAGCACGGTGCCGAGCGTGATCGGCACGACCAGAAGTGTCGTGAGGAGACGCTTGCCGCGGAAACGACCCCGCATCCGGTACGCGATCGGCACCGACGCCGCCACATTCAGCAGCGCCGCCGGAAGGGACAACTTCAGCGTGGTCCAGATGGTGTCCCGCTGATACGCGTCCTCGAAGAACGCCCGGTAGGCGCCGAGAACCCCGCCCTGCTCCGGCTGGAAGGACAAGCCCAGGCCGTACGCGAACGGATAAACGAACAAGATCAGCACACACAGCAGCGCGGGCACCAGAAGGAGAAGTTGACGGTCGACACCGCGCTCGGCCAGCCGGTGCCGCAGCGCGGTCACTTCCCGCCCCCGAAGACCAGGACCCGCGCCGGATCGGCCACCACCGAGATCTTGTCACCCGGCGACGGCCGTTCGGCGGCCCGCAGGTGCAGCACGACGCCCTGCTCGGTGCGCGCCTCGACGGCCAGCTCGCGCCCCTGGTACTCGACCACCTCGACGGTGGCCGGGATCCCGTCCGCGCCGGCCCGGAGATCCTCGGGGCGGATCCCCGCGACGACCTCGTCGCCCGGAAACATTTCGCCGACCGCCGTGCCGCGCAACGCCATGCCGGCCCCCTCGACCGTCACGACCTCCCGCGACACGGAGGCGACCCGCATCGGCAGCAGGTTGCGATACCCCATGAAGTCGGCGACATGCCGGTTGGCCGGCCGGGTGTGCAGCTCCTCGGGCGTGCCGATCTGCTGCACCCGGCCGTCGCGCAGCACGACCAGGCGGTCGGCCATCGACAGCGCCTCCTCCTGGTCGTGCGTGACATAAACGGTGGTCAGGCCCAGCGACTGGTGCAGCCGGCGAATCTCGGTGCGCATCTCGAGACGAAGTTTCGCGTCGAGGTTGGAAAGTGGCTCGTCCATCAGCACCAGCGACGGCTCGAGGACGATCGCGCGGGCGATCGCGACGCGCTGCTGCTGGCCGCCGGACAATTGGCCCGGCAATTTCGTGGCGTGCTCGTCGAGGCGTACGAGCCGGATCGCCTCGTCGGTGCGCCGCCGGACCTCGGCCCGCGGCAATCGCCGCATCTGCAGCCCGAAGGCGATGTTCCGGCGCACCGAAAGGTGCGGGAACAGCGCGTAACTCTGGAACACCATGCCGAATCCACGGCGCTCCGGCGGCAGCGTGTCGATCCGCTTGTCGTCCTGCCAGATGCTGCCCCCGGAAAGCGGGAGCAGCCCGGCGAGACAGTTCAGCGCGGTCGACTTGCCGCAGCCGGACGGGCCGAGCAGGGCGATGAACTCGCCCTTCCCGATGCCCAGGCTCAGATCGCTCAGCGCGTCCTTGCCGCCGAAGCGCCGCGTGACCCCATCGAGGCGGAGCCAGCTCACTTCTTCACCTTCGCGCCGCCGATCTCGCGGTCCCATTTGTCGAACGCGGCCACCAGCGACTTGGCGTCCAGCGGCACCTCGAGCGGATTGTCGGCGATGAGCTTCTCGTACTCCGGCCGGCCGAATTCGCCGAGCGCCTGCTGGCTCTCCGGCGGCGCCATCGACAGCGGCACGTCCTTGACCGCCGGGCCGGGGTAGAAATAGCCCTTGTCGTAGGCCTTGGCCTGCTGGGCCGGGGTCAGCATGTCCTTGAGCAGGTTGAGGATCGCGGCCTGCTTGTCCACGTCGACGCCCTTGGGAATCACCGCGTAATGCGCGTCGGTCACCCAGTGGAAGCCGGCGAGCGTGCCGACGGCCGCCTCCTTGGGAACGGTGCCGAGAACGCGGGGGTTGATGTCCCAGCCGGTGGTGCTGGCGATGATTTTCGCCGAGCCGTTCGCGAGGTTCTTCATGGTCTCGCTGGTGCTCGACGGGTAGAGCGTCACGTATTTGTTGAGCTCCGCCAGGTAGGCCCAGGTCTTGGCCCACCCGTTGACCGGGTCCTTCGGATTCTCGTCCTTGAGCAGGTACGGCAGGCCCATGAGGAAGGTCCGGCCGGGGCCGGAGTTGCTGGGCCGCGCGTACTGGACGGCGCCGGGATTCGCCTTGGCGTAGGCGAGCAGTTCCTCGGCGGTCTTCGGCGGGGTCGGCACCTTGGCCGGGAGATACTCGATGAGCGGGCCGGAGGGGTAATAGGTGATGGTCACCCCGAAATCGCCGGCGAGCTTCTGCATGGCCGCGGCGCCCTCCAGGTAGTCGTTCATTCCGGGCACGCGATTCGCGTACGTCGGAAGAACCGGCACCCAGAGGCTCTGGTCGATGCCGGCGGCCAGGCCGTCGACGCCGGTGAGCACGAGGTCGATGTCGACGCGTCCCGCGTTCTGCTGAGCCTTCACCTTGCCGACCAGCTCGGGGGCGGTCGCCTTGGAGTAGGTGACTTTCTCGATCTGGTCTTTGTTCTTGCCGACGAACTCGTCGATCATGCCCTGGGTGAGCTGGAGGTTGCCGGCCACGTCGAGGATGTTGAGCGTCACCGCCTTGCTCGGCTTGTCCGGGACGGGGCCGTCGGTTTTCGCGTTGCTGGAGCCGGGCTTGTCGGGGGCGCCGCAGGAGGCGATGGCGAGTGCGGTAGCGGCGGCCGCCGCAATAAATCCGATTTTCCGGGACATTGGGGTATCCCTTCAGGTTTGGAGCGGTTTTTGGGGGGTTGGCGGGTGGTCTCTTCGGCGGTGTCGTCAAGCGGGGACGGGGCCGGTGGAGTGGCGGACCATGAGCTGGGTGGGCAGCTCACGCCGGGCCGCGGTGGAGCGGTCGGGGCCGGCCAGGAGTTGCAGGAGCAGATCGACGCCGGCGCGGCCGGACTGCTCCTTGGGCAGGGCAACCGTGGTGAGCGAGGGATGGACCATCGCGGCCAGCGGGATGTCGTCGAAACCGAGCAGGCTGATGTCGCCCGGCACCGCCACGCCGCGGGCCGTGAAGCGGTTGAGCAGACCGAGGGCGACCAGGTCGTTGTAACCGATCACCGCGGTCGCCCGGGACGCGAGCACCTGGTCGGCCGCGGCCACGCCACCCTCGAACTGCGGCATGACGTTGCCGATCTCGACGAGCTCGATCTCGGTGGCGGCCGCCTTCAGCGAGCGCAGCCGCTCCCGGTTGGCCCAGGAGGAGCGCGGGCCCGCCACGTACGCAATCCGGCGGTGACCCAACGCCGTGAGGTGGCTGACCGCCTGACGCATCGCATCCGGAAACTCCGGGGTCACCGACGGCACCCGGGCGATGCGCCGGTTGACCAGCACGACCGGAGTGTCGGCCACCAGCGTGCGCAACTCCTCGTCGGGCATCCGGGGTGAGCACAGCACGATGCCGTCCACCTGCTTGGACAGCCGCCGCACCAGCCCCGCCTCGGCCGCCGAGTCCTCATCGGTGTCGGCGAGGAAGACCGCGTAGTCGGCCTCGTGCGCGCGGCCCTGCACGCCCTTGACCACGCTGGGGAAGAACGGGTTGCCGAGATCCGGCACGAGCAGGCCGATGTTGCCGGTACGGCCGGTGCTCAGCCCCCGGGCCGCGCGGTTGGGGTGATACCCGAGACTCGCCGCCGTCCGGCGGACACGCTCACGCGTGTCCGGATGAACCAGTTCCGGCAGGGTGAGCGCCCGCGTGACAGTGGACGCCGAGACCCCGGCCGCCCGGGCCACGTCCTTGATCGTCACTGCCATGCCGCCCCCTGTCCGGAGTTAACGGCAAGTCTGAAATCCATTTCGGATCGATGTCAAGGCATTGACCATGTTCTCTTCAAGATCATGACCAACAGGCGATGATTCCCATGAAAACGTTGGCGATCTTGCTCCACCGACGTGGCTGGCCGCCGGTCCGCCGGTCCGCCCGGCTCGCCGGTCCGCCGGTCCGCCGGCTCGCCAGTCCGCCGGTCCGCCCAGCTCGCCAGTCCGCCGGTCCGCCCGGCTCGCCGGTCCGCCGGTCCGCCGGTCCACCCGGCTCGCCGGCCCGCCCGGCTCGCCAGTCCGCCGGTCCGCCGGTCCACCCGGCTCGCCGGCCCGCCCGGCTCGCCAGTCCGCCGGCCCGCCGGCTCGCCAGTCCGCCACGGCCGTTAGCACCTGCCCGGCCGCGAGTAGCGGCGCGAGCCCGGTGTCCGCGTTGCCCGCGTTGTGGGTCCGCCAAGCCCGCCGGCCGCCAAGCTCGCCGGCCGCCAAGCCGCTCAGGCCGGTGGGCCGGATCGGTTGCTCTACCCACGCGTTTCACCCGGATGTTTCCTTCACGCCGAAGCTGACGGAAAGGTCATCAAGGTATCAATAGTGTGCCGGATGAGAATGGCATGATCGAACAGGTGTTCGAGCTTACCTTCGCATTCCTGAGGTGGAATAATTCTGGTATGCGGCAGCTGGAGTTCTTCACCAAGTCTCAGATAGCAGGAATGCGTGACCGAACCCTTTCGCGCCGCTATTCGCCGACGGCGGAGGCGTTTCGCCGCGAGCATGAGCGGCATCGAGCGTGGGGTCTCGAGCAGCGCCACGCGCGCAAGTTGCGCCGGCCGCGTTCCGAGGCCGAGCCGGCACGGCCGCAGCCACCGGCGGCTGCGGCCGGAGCCGGCCGCACAAGTCAAGCGAGTGCCGGACAGCAGCCGACCGCACCGTCCGCGCCTGCTTCCGGGGCGCCGGTTACGTCTGCTTCCACGACCCCGGTAGCACCTGCTTACGCGCTGCTGGCAACTTCTAAGCCCGAGCCCGGGCCCGAGCCCGTGCTTGCGTCCGCGCCTGAGCCCGAGGCCGCGCCCGAGCCCGAGGCCGCGCCTGAGCCCGAGGCCGCGCCTGAGCCCGAGGCCGCGCCCGAGCCCGAGGCCGTGCCCGTGCCCGAGGCCGTGCCCGTGCCCGTGCCCGAGGCCGTGCCCGTGCCCGTGCCCGAGGCCGTGCCCGTGCCCGTGCCCGAGGCCGTGCCCGTGCCCGTGCCCGAGGCCGTGCCCGTGCCCGAGGCCGCGTCCGTGCCCGAGGCCGCGTCCGTGCCCGAGGCCGCGTCCGTGCCCGAGCCCGAGGCCGTGCCCGAGCCCGAGGCCGTGCCCGAGCCCGAGGCCGTGCCCGAGCCCAAGCCCGAGGCCGCGCCTGAGGCCGTGCCCGAGCTCGAGGCTGCCCCCGCGCTCGTGCCGTCCGTGCCCGAGCCGCCCGCACCCGCGCCGCCGCGCCATCCGAATTCCCGCGGTCCGCGTCTGCTCCCGCCCCGTGCCCGCCCGTGTCCGAGCCGGCGGCTGCGTTCCTCCGCGCGGGCCTGGCCGCGAACCGTGGAACGATATTCGATCGCCCGGCACGGCCAACAATTCGAGGCGTTGCCGACACCGGTTCGACTCGGCGGCCAACGCCATCACACGCCCGGGCCGCTCACGGCGAAGCGCGCGCATTCGGCCGGGTCGGCGACCGTATTCCTGACCGCATTTCCCGCGCGCGAAACCCGCCGGGAATTGCCAATGCCGGCGCCGCGGGAGAAGCCCGGCGGCGCTGTGGTCCGGTCCCGCACTACCAGGCCACAGCGCCGCTCCAACTGCGGGTCAGGCTTCAGGGGCACGACGTTAGTCTGCGCCGCATACTTGATCTTCATCTGCCCTGCCGGTCATGGCTGTCCGTCCGTCGGGTACGGGGTGGTCCGACCAGTCAGCTCCCGCGCAAGGCCGCCCAACTCCGGCGAAAGGCCGCGACCCCCGCCAGCAAGTGCGAAAAGTCGCCGGCACGTGCGAAGGCCGGACGGACGACATGCAAGAGGCCGGCGGGCAAGGGCGAGAGGTGGGCGAGCGCGAAAGGCGCCGCGGACCCGGCGATCGCCTCTCCCGGCCTGCTCGATGCCGTCATCCGGAAGATCCGGGCTCAGCGAGCGACCGCACGCCGCAGCTCAGTCGTCGCCACCGCCGGCGGTTCGGGTGGCTCCGCGCATTGATCTCGTCCGCTAAGGTGTTTCGATGCCTGGCGAAATGGGGGAGGGCAGCACGATGGTCGCCGAGTCGACGCAGGAGTGGTTCCGGGGGCTGGTGCGCGAGACGCAGCAGCGGTTCGGGGAGCTCAGCCGGCTGCAGGAGGAGCCCGAGCGGTTCCGCGCGCGGGTCGAGCGGGACGGCGTGATCGTGCACGTGGCGCCCGGCGGCAACCTTGTCGATCTGCGGCTGGAGCCGTCGGCCATGCGGCTGGGCGCCGAGGAGCTGGCGGCGGCGATCCTGCGGGCCCAGCGCGAGGGGCTGGCGGAAGCCAACCGGCTTTATGCGGCCGCCGTGGACGACGCGACCGGGCGGACGGTGGATGTGTCGGCGCTGGTGACGCAGCGGATCGACACGTCGGCGCTGCGCGACCACGCCGAGGAGCTCGACCGGTGAGCGATCACGTGCATGTCCAGGCCGAGCGGGTGCGCCGGAGCCGCGACTTCCAGCGCGAGCAGGCCGCCAAGGTCTCCGAGATCGCCTGCCGGGTGCGGACCACCGCCACCGTCGGCAACGCGTTCGGCAAGGTCGGGGCGATGGCCGGGCTCGAGTCCTCCTATCTGAGCTGGGTCGAGGGCGAGGCCTCGTCGCTGGAGGAGCTCACCCGCATGCTCACCGATCTCTCCGACGGGCTCGCGTTCACCGCCGACGACTACGACGGCGTCGACCAGTCCGCCGCCGAGCGGGTCGGTCGCTCCTACCGGGCCGGGTCATGAGCGGCACCGACATCGCCAGCGGCTACCAGAACGTCCGGGACACCGCCGGCGCGGTGCTGAACCCGATGGGCGAGGCGATCAACAGCGGCCTCGACTGGCTGCTCACCCCGATCGTGTGGCCGCTGCTGCAGATCTTCGAGCAGGCGGTCGGCGACCCCGACCAGCTGGATCACCACGCCGGCACGTGGAAAACCACGGCTCAGTCGCTGCGCGACCTCGCGTCGGCCCAGCGCGCCGACCTCGACTCATTGTCCGGGCAGTGGCAGGGCGCGGCGTTTGACGCGTACGCGGCGCGCATCCAAGCCCTGGTCCAGGGGTTGGAGGAGGCGGCCGACGAGATGGCGCGCACCGCCGACAGCCTCGGCGACAGCGCCATGGATCTGCGCAACGTCGAAGAGATGATCAAGACGATCATCCGTGAGCTGGTCGAATGGCTGGTCATCACGTGGCTGGCGGCGCAGGCGCTCGCGATCGTGACGGCCGGCGCGTCGGAGGCGGCGGCCGCGGCGGCGTCCGCGGCCGAGACCGGCATCGCGGTCAGCCGGGCCACCCGCCTGCTCGCCCAGCTGCACAAGGCGCTGGAGGCCTACAAGGCGTTCATGGAGGCGCTCAAGGCCCTGGGCACGATGGGCAAGATCGCCGCCTGGACGCTCAACAAGATGTACGGCCCCAAGCACTGGATCAAGGTGGGCATCAAGGCGACGACCGGCCTCGACGGCTCGATCGTCGGCGAGGGCCTGGAGTCGCTCGGCGACCTGGTGATGAGCTCGGCCGCCGACGAGTACGACGACCGCAAGGCCGGCACCGACGGCGACGGCTCGCGCTGGCGCCGCACGATCAGCGGCGTCGTCGACCCGATCGCGGACCGCGTGCCATGACCGCGCCAGAACGCCCGTCAGCCGTGCGGAAGGACAGGCCGTGACCGACGCGGTGGCGCAGAAGTATCGGGAACTGCAGGCCCGGGTGGGCGAGCACCTGCACCCCGGCGAGACGTTCCGCGGCGCCATCTGGGTCACCCGCGCCACGTCCCGCCCGTCGGCCGGGCAGGTCGCCCGCCAGGAGCTGGGCCCCAAGCGCCTGCTGGAGTCGATCGCGAGCGAGGCGATTGGCATCGACGAGGCGTCGACCGGCCCCGACGCGTACGGCGATGACCGTCGCGGCGTCCTCGACGGCCGCCCCGGAAGCGTCGCCGCCCAGCTCGACGCCCAGGTCCCACAGCCGACCGCGGCCCGTGCTCTCGCCCTGACCGACCACCGGCTGATCGTCTTCGAGAAGGCGCCGCCGGCGCCCGGCCCCAAGCGCTCGTGGCTCGCGAAGGCCGGCGATCTGATCCGCAACCAGCCGTCCGGCGAGCCGCTGCCGCCATTGGTCCACCGGTGGGAGGTGCCCCGCCGCGCGGTCGTCTCGGCGACGGTCGGCGGCGGACGTGTCCACCTCGCCTTCGGCGACGGCTCGCGCCTGAGCCTGGTCACCCCCGAGGTCCTCGCGCACCGGTTCGTGTCCGCTCTGGATCATTGACATCCGTCGACCTCTGCTGCCAGAGTCGGCCCCACGCCCGACCGCGACCGTGGGGAGAACCCGCACCCGAAACAAGGAGAAGAGCATGGCGAACGCCACCACCCCGAACTCGGCCGAGCGCGCTCCCGAGGCCGGACCCCGCCCGAAGCCGGTCAACTCGTGCTTCCACCCGGACGACGACCTCGCGGCCGGCCTGGCGCTGCCGCTGACCGCCGCCGAGGAGCGCGAACTGGTCGGCCTGGACCGCTGATCAGACCCGGCGGGGACCGAAAACGATCGGTCTCCGCCGAGGGCTCCCCGAGCCGGGCAGGCCTCAGCGCCGGAGGCGACGACCTGATCGGCCTGAGGGCTGGGCACGGCGATCGGGCCGGCCTGAGGGCGCGGTGCGGCGATCAGACCGGCCTCAGGGCAGCGCGGCGAGCGGGCTAAAGCTCGAACCGGCTGCCCACCGCGTTCGGGCGGAAGGCGCCGGGCAGGGCGGCGGCCAGCGCCTGCTGCGCCTGCCACGACGTGCAGTGGGCCGGCACCAGCACCCGCGGCGCCTCCTCGACCAGGGCGGCGACCGTCTCGGCGACCACCGGGCCGTCGCGCAGGTGGAATCCGCCCAGCAGGGCGTAGAGCCGGGAGACGCCGGTGAGGCGCTTCGCGTACCGGATGATGTTGATTATTCCGGAGTGGCCGCAGCCGGTGAGGATCACCAGGCCGCGGTCGCGGACGTGCAGCACCACCGCCTGGTCGTCGTGCACGGCCCGGTCGGGCGCCCACTCGCCGTCGCGGAAGGCCTGATGCCCGGCGGGCATGCCGGTCTCGAACGGGGTCGTGCGGTCGACCTCGCCGGTGACCAGGACGGCGTCGTCGAGCAGGAACGACGGTTGCCGCTCCTCGGCGATGGTGAAGCCGGCGCCCTCGATCGCCGAGCGGCTCGGCGTCGGCATCTCCAGCGTGCGGTCGGGCGAGACGATGCGCCGGCGCAGCCAGAAGTCGGGATGCAGGAGCACCGGCACGTGGGTGGGGCCGAGCCGGGCGGCCAGGCCGTTGAGTCCCATGGTGTGGTCGAAGTGGCCGTGGCTGAAGACGATCGCCTCGAAGCTGTCCGGCCGGATGGCCAGGCGGTCGAGGTTGCCGACCAGGCCGTCGCGGGTGATGCCGGTGTCGAAGAGGAGGCGGCGGCCGCCTGCCTCCAGCATGGCCGAGAACCCGTGCTCGGCGCGGAGGAAGTCGTAGCTCTGCTTCTCCTCCGCTAGCTCGGCCGGGATGACCGCCAGAGGGCTCGCCGTGCCGTTGAGTCCCCACCGGCGGACGAGACCCTCGTCGGGCAGGAGCGCGTCCGACGAGTTGTCCATCAGGGTCGTGATGTGCACGCCGTCGACCGGCGCAAGGCTGATCTGCTGCACCTCCCGGAGCCTACGCGTCTCGGTGGCCAGGACGCCCGGGCGAATTGATACAGACAAGTGTCGATCCGATGGCATGCTTGATCCGTATCTCCCCGTGAACGGACCGGAGGTGCCCATGCTCGACCGACTTTTCTCGCGCAGCGGACCGGAGGTGCCGCCGGACCTCATGGTTCCCCCGGCGGCCGAGGAGCCCGCCGCGACGGGAAGATTTCCGGCGATGGAAGCGACGGAAAAGCCGGCCGGGCATGAGCCCCCGGTCATCGACGAGCCCACGCAGAAGCTCAAGGTGCTGCCCACCGTCCCGCAGCGGGTGGCCGCCCGGGCGGTCATCGTCTACGAGCAGGCGCCGCGCCGGCCGTGGCGGCTCTGGGTCTTCACCGCCGTGCTCGTCGCGCTGACCATCGGGGTCGTGCTCGGGCAGGCGGAGGCGTTCCAGCCCAGCTCCCGTCGCCCGAGCGCGCAGGCCGCGGTGGTGCCGCCGATCGTGGCGGGCACGGTCCCGGCGCCGGCGCAGCCGCTCACCGCGCCGCTGGGAAAGGCGAAGGCGCTGGTCTTCGAGGTGACCGGGACGGCGACCGTGGTGCACGTCGCGAGCGCGGACCTGGGCGATCAGCTCTACAGCGTCATCGGGATCGGCGGGGGAGCGGCGCCGCGCGTCGTCGACTCGCCGCGCGGGCCGCGGCTCGAGCTGGCGCAGACCGGCGTGGAGGTCCGGCTCACCAGCAAGGTGGCCTGGACCGTACGCCTCCTCGCGCCCGCCACCGACCAGGACATCGACATGCGCGCGGGCGGCCTCGCCGGGATCGAGCTGGGCGGCGTCACCGCCCGGGCCGCGCTGACCCTGCCGAAGCCGAAGGGCACCGTCAAGGTGACCGCGACCAAGGCGGTGAGCGAGCTGCGCGTGGTGACGGTGGGCGCGGTCCCGGTGCGGCTGCGGCTCACCGCGGGCGCGGACGTCGCGGTGGTCGACGGCAAGACCCAACGCAAGGTCAAACCCCGCACGACCCTCACGCCGGGTGGGTGGAGATCTGCCAAGATTCGGTACGACGTGACGACCGCCGCCCGGGTCGGCTCGATCTCGACCGCGCGCATCTGACCGGCCGGCTCCGCCTCGGGTGTCGGTCAGGTGCGGAACCGCGCCACCGAGAGGTCGGCCGGCACGGGTTCGCCCGCGCCGGTCACCGCGCCGGCCGCCAGCCGGGCCAGGGCGGGCGCGATCTGAATGCCGTAGCCGCCCTGGCCCGCCACCCAGAACAGCCCGGGCGCGGCCGGGTCGGCGCCGGTCACCGGCTGGCGGTCGGGGGCGAAGGTGCGCAGGCCGGCCCAGGCCGTCCGTACCGAGCGCAGCCCCAGCGTGGTCGCCTCGTTGACCCGCTCGATGGCGCGGGCCACGTCCTCGTCGAGCGGCCGGGCGTCGCAGGGCTCGCTCGGCGTCTCGTCGGCCGGGGAGACCAGGACGCCGGCGCCCTCGGGCCGGAAGTAGAACGTCTCGCCGACGTCCCCGATGAGCGGCCACGAGCGGTCGACGTCGTCGGCGCGGGCCACGGCGGCGGTGCGGCGCATCGGTTGCAGCCCGATCGGCGGCGCCCCGAGCGCGGTCGCGACCCGGTCGGCCCAGGCGCCGGCCGCGTTGACCACTTTCCCGGCCGCGATCTGGCCGGCCGCGGTGTCCAGGAGCCATCGCCCGCCGTCGTGCCGGCCCTGGCCCACCGCGGCGCGGAGAAGCACCTGGACGCCGCGCCGGCGGCCGCCGCCCAGGTACCGCTGGTGCAGGCCGAGCACGTCGATCTCGAACGCGTCCGGCTCGAGCAGCGCGGCGGCGCACCAGCCCGGCCGGATCGCGGGGCAGTGCTCGGCCGGATCCGAGGCGATCAGGGTGGGCTGCGCCTTCGCCATCGCGTCGAGCCGGTCGAGCTGGCCGGGCGGGGCCACCCACAGCATCGGGCGCGGGGTGAGCAGCCCGTCGAAGTCCGGACGCGAGTCGGTGGTCAGCCGGCGGACCCGCGGGCTGCCGTAGCTCTCCAGGAACATGGCCGCCGAGCGGCCGGTGGTGTGATAGGCGGGCTGGTTCTCCTGCTCGAGCAGCACGACCGTGGCGCCGGCCGCCGCCAGCTCGTGGGCCACCGAGACGCCGGCCATCCCGGCGCCGATGACGGCTACGTCAGCTTCGATCTCCATGGCTCATTGAACCGCGCCGCCGGGCCGGGGCGAGCCCAACCTCGCCGCCGGGCCAGGGCGAGCCCAGCCGCGCCGCCGGGCCGGGGCGAGCCGGCCCGGCGGCTCCACCCGGTCGGGGACGGAAGGGCCGGTCGGGACGGAGCGAAGGCCGCGCCGGTCAGGGGATGGGCGGGAAGGTCTGCTTGATCAGCTGGAAGCTGTCGAAGCGATAGAACTCGCAGTGGCCTCCCGGGCGGGCCTGCAGGTAGAGCGTGTGCACGCCGGTCGGGTTGGTGGCCGGGCCCAGGCGCAGGCTCGACTGGTACCACTGGGCGCAGTCGCCGCCGGCCGGGGTGAACGTGAGGAACGGCGTGGCGGCCGGGCTGTCGAGCCGCAGGTCGATGGTGCCGGCCCCGGTCGCGCAGGAGCGCCAGGTGGCGAATCCGCTGGCGGTGCCGGGCGCGCCGAAGTCGACGCCGTCCAGGCGCAGCCAGTCGCCGCCGGAGAACGCCACGGCGCTGCCCCCGGAGGCGGCGTCGTCGGCGAGCACGCGGACGCCGTGGCCGGCATCGAAGCTCTCGGCCTCGATCAGCGATCCGAACGGGCGGGTGGTGGCGGCCGCGGCCGGGGTGGCGGCCAGCAGCGTGAGCAGGGCGGCGCCGACGACGGTGAACAGGGATTTGACGGTCATGACCCTCCTTCGGGGTGGGCGGTCCTCAGGCGACGGTGCAGGCGGTTCCGCTGAGGGTGAAGGCGGCGACGGTGACTGCGGCGATCGACGCTCATCGTTGCATGGGAGCGCTCCCAAGACAACGTTCACAGCCCCGCGGCGCGAATCGCGAACGAAGGGTTTGCCCCGCCTCAGACGTGCCGGCGCCAGCTGTGCTGCGGCTCGTACCCGAGAAGCCTTCTGGCCTTGTCGATCGACAGCATGGTTTCGTGCTCGCCCAGCTCCTTGCGCACCTCGACGCCCGGGAAGACCTCGGCCGCCAGGCTCGCGGAGGAGCGGCTCATCACGGTGTCGGCGTTGGCGATGATGAAGATCTCGACCCCGGTCGCCTGGTAGTCGAGGGCCTTGCGCACCGCCTGCGCGCCGTCGCGGGCGTCGATGTAGCCCCACAGGTTCCACCTGCGCAGCCGCGGGTCGGCGTCGAACGACGGGAACTCGGCGTAGTCCTCGACGTCCATGACATTGGAGAACCGCAGGCCGATCATCTTGAGCGAAGGGTTCCAGCGGCAGAACTGCGCCGCCATCGTCTCCTCCAGGTGCTTGGCGAGCGAGTAGCGCGACTCGGGGCGGGCCGGATATTCCTCGTCGACCGGGATGTACGGCGGCGGGGTGTCGAACGGCAGGCCGAGCACGGTTTCGCTGGACGCCCACACCACGTTCGTGATGCCGACGGCCTTCGCGGCGGCGAAAACGTTGTACGTCGCGATGATGTTGTTCTGGAAAGTTGCCGCGTTGCCGGTGATGCCGGGTGCGGGAATTGCCGCCAGGTGCACCACCGCGTCGATCCGGTCGTACCGGTCGTCGATCCCGCTGAGCGCCTCGAACGCCTGGCCGTAGTCGGTGAGGTCGATCCGGATGTCCGGGCGTTGCGCCGCCGCATCCAGGTTGATCACCTCGTCGCCCGTCTCCCGGAGATGGGCGACCACGGCCCGGCCGAGCTTGCCGGTGCCGCCGGTGACCGCGATCCGCATGGCGCCTCCCCAAAAAATAACGATCTCCGGACGAGCCTAGCGATGAGTTTCCGGCCCCGGCGCGGTCTGTACCGGCAAGTTTCGAGCAAGGAGCGAAAGATGAGCTACGCCGACGTCAACGGCATCAACCTCTACTACGAGACCTACGGCGAGGGCCGCCCGCTGGTGCTTCTGCACGGCGGCCTCGGCTCGGGCGAGATGTTCACCCCGATCCTGCCCGCGTTCGCCCAGAACCGGCAGGTCATCGTGCCCGACCTGCAGGGTCACGGCCGCACCGCCGACGTGGACCGGCCCCTCGACGTACGCGTCATGGGCGACGACATCGCGGCGCTCATCGACCACCTGGGTCTCGACCGGCCGGATGTGGTGGGTTATTCGCTCGGCGGCGGGGTCGCCATGCAGGTGGCCTTCCACCACCCCGAGAAGATCGGGCGCCTGGTCGCCGCGTCGGCCGGCATCCGGCGCGACGCGACCTACCCGGAGATCCTCGAGCAGCAGGGCCAGGTGAGCGCGGCCGCGGCCGAGTTCATGACGGAAACCCCGATGTACGAGCTGTACCAGCGGGTGGCGCCGCGCCCGGAGGACTTCCCGCGCCTGCTCGACAAGATCGGCGCGGCCATGGCGAAGGACTTCGACTTCACCGAGCAGGTCCGCGCGCTCGCGGTCCCCACGATGATCGTCGCGGGCGACGCGGACATGTTCCCGCCGAGCCACTTCGCCGAGGTCTTCAAGCTGCTCGACGGCGGCCTGCGCGACGGCGGCTGGCAGGGCGAGGGCCGGTCGGCGGGCGGGCACGCGCTGGCCATCCTGCCCGGCGTGACCCACTACAACCTGTTCGTGTCGCCGCTCTTCCCGGCGGTCGTGCACGAGTTCCTCAAGGAGAAATGATCCGTCGTCAGGACGGCGGGCCGGCCAGGATCTGCCGGGCCCGCGCCGCGTCGTCCGGCGCGACCAGCACCTGCACGCCCTCCAGCTGGAGGGAGCCGAGCGCACCGCCGGCGTCGTCGGCGGTGACTCGGGCGTCTATGCCCTCGCTCTGCAGCAGGCCGGTCACGATGTCGGCCTCGGCTCGGCTGGACACGCTGGCCACGGGCACCGTCTGGTTGGTCACGAGCTCCGACCCTACTGGCCGCGCGGGAATTGCGACACCCGCAAGCAGCGGGGCGGCCCCGATCGCGCCCGCCCGGAGTAACGTCCATTCGCGACCGTCGACGTTCCGACCGGGGGTATCCGTCATGACCACCCGTGACCAGGCCCGCCGGGCCGCCACCGAGCTGTCCGCGCTGCTCGCCGCCGAGCGCGGCGCCGGGCTGGCCTGGCAGCAGCGCATGTGGCAGATAACCGCCTGCCTCTGCGCCGACGCCAGCGACGACGAGGCCCTGCGCACGGCCCGCGCCCGCTTCGAGGCCGTGTATCCGGGGCTCCGCGACTTCCGCCTCTCGCCGCGCGCCGACCCGTCCGCCCACGAGCGGCTGGCCACCCTGACCGCCCGCCTGCACGACCTGCTGCACATGCCGCCCATCACGCTGCGCCGCGCCCGCGCCGCCGACGCCGCGCGGGTCGCCGAGATCTGGCACACCGGCTGGCGCGACGGCCACCTGGGCAACGTCCCCGACGAGCTGGTCGCGGCCCGCACCCCGGAGTCGTTCCGGGAGAGGGCGGCCGCACGCGTCCCGGACACCACGGTGGCCGAGGTCGGCGGCGTCGTGGCCGGCTTCGTGATGGTGGTGGCCGACGAGGTCGAGCAGGTCTACCTGGACGCCGCCTTCCGCGGCGGCGGCGTGGCCGGCGTGCTGCTGACCGAGGCCGAGCGCCTGGTCGCGGCGCACGGTCACGGGGCCGCGTGGCTGGCGGTCGCGCCGGGCAACGCCCGGGCGCGGCGCTTCTACGAGCGGTCCGGCTGGAAGGACGACGGCGATTTCGCGTACGTGGCCACCGGCATCACGGTGCCGTGCCGGCGCTACGTCAAGCAGCTGGACCGCTAGTTCCCCGGCGGCGGGCGCGATACTCCGCGACCACCAGCTCGGTCAGCTCGTCCAGGGTCACCTCGGCGGTGGGCTTGTCGAAGGTGATAGCGCCGTGCTGGAGCAGGTTCACCCGGTCGCAGACGTCCAGCACCTGGGCGTAGTTGTGGGCGATGATGATGACCGACACGTCGCCGCGGGCCTTGAGCTCGCGGATCAGGTCGAGGATCAGGGCGCCCTCCTTCGCGCCCATCGCGGCCAGCGGCTCGTCGAGCAGCAGGATCTTCGCGTCCGAGTAGACGGCCCGGGCCACCGCGACGGCCTGGCGCTGGCCGCCGGAGAGCTTGGCGACCTCGGCGCTCACGTTGGGGATGTTGACGCCCATGTCCTCCAGGTGGGCGCGGGCCAGCCGCCGCATCGCGCGGTTGTTGAGCAGCGGGCCGATGCGCAGCTCCCGGTTGAGGAACATGTTGTGGTACACCGAGAGCTCGTTGATCAGCGCCAGTCCCTGGTAGACGGTGTCGATGCCGAGCGCGCGGGCGTGATCGACGCTGCGCAGCTCGACCTCCTTGCCGTTGACCACGAGGCGGCCGGCGTCGGGCCGGTGGTACCCGCAGATGATCTTGATGAGGGTGGACTTGCCGGCGCCGTTGTCGCCGATCAGGCCGAGCACCTCGCCCTGTTCGAGCCGCAGGCTGACGTCGCGCAGCGCGGTCAGTGCCCCGAAGCGCTTGGCGAGATGCTCGGCGACCAGAACGGACATCAGGTGCCTCCCGTCCGCCGCAGCCGCGACAGGTACTGGTTCGCGATCATCGACAGCAGGATCGCCGAGCCGAGGATGATGTTGAACGGGTTCGCGCTGATCCCGATCAGGTTGAAGCCGTTCTGCAGCTCGGCCAGGATCAGCGCGCCGAGCAGCGCCCCGATCACCGTGCCGGAGCCGCCGGCCAGCGCGGTGCCGCCGATGACCGCGGCCGAGATCGCGGTGAACGTCAGCGCGGTGCCGCCGCCGATGTTCGGGTCGATGCTGTTGATCCGGAACGCCTCGAGGATGCCGGCCAGGGCGCCGAGCATGGAGGCCATCATGAAGTTCCCGATCTTGATGCGGTTCACCCGGATGCCGGCCTCGGTCGCGCCGATCAGGTTGCCGCCGACCGAGATGGTGTGCAGACCCCAGCGGGTACGGGTGAGCACCACGTGATACACCGCGACCACGCCGAGGCACCAGATCAGCGACGACCAGTCCCCGGCCCCGAAGATGGTCTGGATCTTGCCCTGCGCCTCCTCGGGGATCTGCGCGGGGTAGGCGTGCGAGGTGGTCAGCAGGATGCCGAGCAGCAGGTAGTACGAGCCGAGCGTGGCCACCAGCGACGGCACCTTGAGCTTGGTGACGATGAAGCCGTTGCAGAACCCGATGAACGCCGAGATGGCGAACGCGATCAGGAACGCCGGGATCACCGGGATGCCGTACAGGTCGACGGCGTAGTGCACCAGGAACGGCGCCAGCGCCGCCACCACGCCCACCGACAGGTCGATCTCGCCGGAGACGAGCAGCAGCACGACGCCCACCGCGACGATCGCGGCCGGCGCGGTGGCCTGGGCGATGTTGCGCAGGTTGTCGTGGGTGAGGAAGACGTCGTTGGCGGCCCGGAAGTAGATCGCCATGGCGATGGCGACGATCAGGACGCTGGCCTCGCGCCAGCGCACGAGCACGGTGCCGCCGCGGCGCAGCAGCGTCAGGAGACGCCGGTCCTGCTGGGCCGGCGTCTCCTGCTGCCTCGGTAGGGTCCCGGTCATGCGTGTGCGATGGGTCCGGACCGCTCCACGAGCTTGACGTCCGTGGACGAGCCCTCGAAGCGGGTTTGGGTGTTCTGGTACTGGGCGACGTTGTCCTTGGTGACGAACAGCAGCCCGGTGTTGGTCTGCGGCGGCGAGATGAGGCCTCCGGAGACCTTGAACAGGTAGAGGTACAGCACCGGCAGGAAGCCCTGCAGGTACGGCTGCTGGTCGATGGTGTAGTCGAGGTCGCCGGACTTGATCGAGGCCAGCGTCTCCGGGATCAGGTCGAAGCCCCCGGCGACCTTGAGCCCCTTGGTGCGCATGTTGTACTTCTTCACCGTCTGGCCGACGGCCTGGGTCGAGCCGGCGTCCACCGCGAGCATGCCGGCCAGGTTCGGGTGACCCTGGGCGTACGCGTCGATGATGGACAGTCCCTTGGTGACGTCGGCGTTGGTCGCGACCGCCGTGAACTTCACCGCGCCGCCGGCGTCGGTGAACGCCTGCTGCGCGCCGTCGATCCGCGGCTGGATGTTCAGCTGCCCCGGCGTGGCGATGAAGCCGACCACCTCGCCGGACTGCACCTGGGTCAGCGCCCGCTGCCCCAGCGCGTAGCCGGAGTCGAACAGGCCCTGGCCGACGTACGTGAGCCGGTTGGTGCCCGGGTCGTCGCGCGCGCCGTCGGCGTTGTACGACACCACCGGGATCCCGGCGTCGAGCGCCTGGTCCACCGGCCCCTTGAACGCCGACTTGTCGACGACCGCGATCGCCAGCCCGTCGGCCTTGCCGCTGATCGCCGTGTTGGTGGCGTTGACCATCTCGGCCACCACCGAGTTCTGCGAGCCGGTCCACTGGTACGAGCAGCCGAGCAGCTTGCACGCGTCCTCGGCGCCGTACTGGGTGGGGGTGAAGAACGGGTTGGTGGTGACGTGGTTGACGAAGACGAACTTCCAGTTCGGCGTCTTCGGGAAGTTACCGATGGCGTCCGAGCTGGACTTGGTGTCGTCCTGGCTGCACGCGGAGAGTAGCCCCGTTGCCGCGAGCGACGCGCTGGCCAGGCCGGTGCCGGCGAGCAGCCGGCGGCGGGTCACCCCGCGTGGATCGAGTCTCTCGGCCGCTTCCTCGACGACCCTGGGCACGTCAGCCATGTCGCGCCACGCCCAACTGATAGATGGTGGTGGTCCGGTACGTCTGCCCGGGCCGCAGGACCGTCGACGGGAAGTTCGCGTGGTTGGGCGAGTCCGGGAAGTGCTGGGTCTCCAGCGCGAACCCGTCGCCCTGCCGGTACATCCGGCCGCTCGTGCCGACCAGCGTGCCGTCCAGGAAGTTGCCGCCGTAGAACTGGATGCCCGGCTCGGTCGTGTAGATCGTCAGCTGCCGGCCGCTCGCCGGGTCGGTGGCCCGGGCCGCGAGCTCGAGCTTGCGGAACGTCGGGTCCTTGCGGTCGAGCACCCAGTTGTGGTCGTAGCCGCGGCCGATCACGAGTTGCGGGAAGCCCTCGCGGTTGCGGGCGCCGATCGCCGTGGCCTTGCGGAAGTCCATCGGGGTGCCGGCCACCCGGTCGATCGCTCCGGTCGGGATCAACGTCGGGTCGACCGGGGTGTAGTGGCTCGCGTTGAGCTGGAGTTTGGTGGTGTCGATGGTGCCGGTGCCCTCGCCGGCCAGGTTCCAGTAGGCGTGGTTGGTGAGGTTGACGACCGTCGGCTTGTTCGTGGTGGCCAGGTAGTCCATCCGGATGCCGTGGTCGCGGGTCAGCGTGTAGGTGACCGTGGCCCGCAGCTCGCCCGGGTAGCCCTGGTCGCCGTCGGCGCTGGTCAGCTGGAGCTTGAGCGCCACGCTGTGGTGGCCGCGGATCGGGGTGGCGGTCCAGACCCGCTTGTCGAAGCCGACCGTGCCGCCGTGCAGGCTGTTCGGGTCGTTGTTGATCGGCAGGTGGTAGGTGACGCCGTCCAGGGTGAACATGCCCTTGGCGATCCGGTTGCCGTACCGGCCGATCAGCGCTCCGAAGTAGGGGCTGCTGGTCTCGTAGTCGGCGAGGTTGTCGAAGCCGAGCGCCACGTTCGTGGTACGGCCGCGCCGATCCGGCATCTCGATCGACTGGAGAATGCCGCCGTACGTCAGGATCTTGACTCGGATGCCGTTGTTGGTGAGCGTGTAGAGGTCGACGTTCTCGCCGCCGGCCGTCGTGCCCCACGCGCGTTTCGTGATGGTCGCGGATCCGCCGGCGTACGAGGTGGACGCGGACACCACGCCCACGCCACCGATCATCAGCAGCACCGCGCCGAGCCGGACGGCGGTCCGGCCCAGCGAAATCCGACCCAGAGATATCTTGTGCATCGTGCCTCGCCTCTCTCAGCGGCGCCACGCCCTTCGCGTGGCAGGGCAGCGTGCAATGAGGGCGACCACGGGGAGGGGGAGTCAGCACCCCGAGGCGGGGAGAGGAGCGTTTCGCCCGGGCCGACGGGATAACGGGCCGGTGACAGGGGCGAAACCAAGAGCGCGGACTCGACGCTACAATTCGCTCTCCGGCAATGTCAACAGCGGTATTTGTCGATCTTTTGAATTGCGGTTTTGGTGCCTTTCCGCTTTTAAAGAATCGATACTTTCGTACGACGAAGGCCGCCCCCCTTCCGGTGGGCGGCCTTCGTTTGCACGGGGTCCTAGGCTTGCGCGTCGGGTGCGCTGTTGAGCTCCTGCAGCTGCTGGTTGACGTGGTTGCTCAGGGCCTGGTGGTAGCTCTGCGCGAGCTGGCCCAGCCGCTCGATCTCGTCGAGCAGCGCGGCCCGCTTGGCGCCGATCTGGCTCATCGCCTCGGTGTGGTTGCGCCGGGCGTCGCTCTCGATGGTCGCGGCCTTGAGCTGGGCCTCGCTGGTGATCTGCTCGGCCTTCGACTGGGCGCTGGTGATCAGCGACTCGGTCTCCCGCTGGGCGTCGCGCATGTGCTCGTCGGCGGTGCGCTGCGCCATCATCAGCACCCGCGCGTTCCGGTCGTCGTCGCCCACCTGGGCGAATCCGCCGGACGGCGTGGCCGCGCGGGCCCGCTCGAGCTGGGCCTGCATGCTGCGCGCGTTCTGCTCGGCGCGGGCGCGGGCCTCCTCGAGGCGCTCGAGCTGGGCCGACAGCTCGGCCAGCTCCGAGCTCATCACCATGGTCGACGCCGCGCTCGGGGGCGGGCCGCCGGGACGCTGCATCTGGTCCCGCAGAGCGCCGTTCTCCTCGAGCAGGCGGATGAGCTCCTGCTCGACCTCGTCGAGGAAGGCGTCGACCTCTTCCTCGTCGTATCCACGCTTGCCGATCGGCGGCTTCTTGAAGGCAACGTTGTGGATGTCAGCTGGAGTGAGCGGCATCGTGCTCCTCGGGTTTCGTTCGTCACGGTGGTGCAGCGCAACATCGTACGCACCGCACCTGTGAGTCCGCCCGTCGGCGTGATCGATAGCGCTACTTTGTGGCGTTTTGGAGCAGTTGGATGATCTTCAGGGTGACCTCGGGCTTGTCGGCCTGGCCGCACGCGGTGTAGTGGACCAGCATCTTCCCGGCCGTGAGCACGTACACGAACGCGTCGCTGCACCGGCCCAGCCCGGTGGCCCGCTTGCCCTCGCCCGCCAGCCGCGGGTCGGCGAGCAGCTTGGCCAACTGGGCCCGCTCGTCGCCGGTGAGCCTGCCGGTGGAGGTGGTGTTGCCGTCGACGGCGCGCCGCCAGGAGCCGTCCGGCGCGACCTCGATGCTCTGGTCGATCCCGGCGATGCCGCCCTGCTTGACCAGCTTGACGCCGGTGAGCGCGGCGGTGGGCCGCGGGCCGCCGCCGGGGGAGCCGGTGCCGCCGGTCGAGCCGATGCTGGTCGGGCCGATGCTGGGCACGGAGGTCGCGGCCGTGGGCGGGGTGGCCGGCGAGGGCTCGGCGCCGGCCGACACCGGCGGGGCGGCGGTCGGCTCGGGCGCGGCGGGGCCGTCGCTGCCGCACGCCGCGGCGGTGAGCAGGAGCAGGGCGGCAGCGCCCCAGAGCGCTACTTGGCGGCGCGGATCCAGGCGGCGCGGATCTAGGCGGCGCGGACCGTGGTGGCGCGGATCGTGGCGGCGTCCAGCATCGCGGCGCGCATCCTGGCGGCGCGCGATGGGGCGGCCCGCGTCATTGCGAAGCCGCGCAACATCGAGAAGCATCGTCACTCCCGGTCGATGGGGGCCGAACTTATGCGTACGCGCCGATGCTGTCAATCATGCCGCGGACAGCGCCGCCGCCAGCTGGCCCGACCACGCGCGCACCACCCGGGCCCGCCGCCGGGAGTCGTCGGTGAGCACGTCGGCCAGCGCGAGGCCGCGGGCCATGTCGAGCGTCGCCTGGATCAGGGCGCGGACCGACGGGTCGCTGTCGTCGGCGCCGAGCAGCCGTACGGCCCGCCGGTGGACGCCCCGGGCGAAGCGCCTCTCCAGCGGGAGCACGGCCAGGCGCAGGGCCGGATCGGCGGCGGCGACGGTCCAGACCTGCAGGGCGGCGCGGAACAGGTCGCCGCCGATGATCGCCTCGACCAGGCCGCGCACCACGGCGTGCACCCGCTCGGGGCCGTCCTGTGCGGGCTCGGGCAGGGCGTCGAGCAACGCGGCCCGCTCCTCGAACATGTGCTCCAGCGCCGCGAGGATGAGTGCTTCCCGCGTACGGAAATGGTGTTGCACCGCTCCCCGGCTGATGCCGGCCTCGCCGGCGATGAAGCCGACCGTCGAGACTTCCCAGCCGTGCGTGGCGAGGCAGCGGATCGTGGTCTCCAGCAGCCGGCGCCGGGTGGCGCGGCTGCGGTCCTGCTTGGGGCCGGCGAGCTCGGTCATGCCGGCGCCAGGACCGCGAGCGGGGTGCCCTGGGTGACCTGCTGGCCGACGACGACCGGCAGCGCGGCCAGGACGCCGTCGGCGGGCGCGTGCACGGCGTGCTCCATCTTCATCGCCTCCAGCCAGACCAGCGGCTGCCCGGCCACGACCGGCTCGCCCTCCGCGGCGCCCACCCGCACGACCGTGCCGGGCATCGGGGCGATCAGCGCGCCGGCCGGGATCCGGGCCGCGGGGTCGGGGAAGCGCGGCACCCGGCGCAGCTCGACCGAGCCCAGCGGGCCGTCGACCACCAGGCACACGTCGTCGTCCGCGCCGAAACGGCCCACCGACCAGGCGCGCCGCACGCCGTCGACGTCGAGGACCACGCGGTCGGGACCGGCCTCGACGAGCGTGACCGCCAGGCCGTCGACCTCGAGGCCGTCGCGTCCGAACCGGTAGCGCACCTCGATCTCGTCGTCGCGGTGGCGGTACGAGCGGCTGCGGTAGCCGACCGGGATGTTGCGGAAGCCGCTGCGGGCCTTGCGGTCCGCGGCGGCGTCGGCCAGGGCCGCGACCACGGCGGCGAGGCGGGGATCGGGCCCGGCGTCGCGCACCGGCGGGTGGTCGGCGTAGAAGCTGGTGCTCGCCGTGCCGTCCAGGAACGACGGGTGGAGCAGGCTGGCCACCAGGAGGTCGCGGTTGGTGGTGACGCCGTGGATGCGGGCGCGGCGAAGGGTCGCGGCGAGCCGGCGGGCCACGGTCTCGCGGTCGTCCCCGTACGCGATCACCTTGGCCAGCATGGCGTCGTAGTGGGTGCTCACCACGCTGCCGCTCTCGACGCCGGAGTCGAGCCGGATGCCGTCGGTGGCGGGGATGTCGAAGGTGACCAGGGTTCCGGTCTGTGGCCGCCAGTCCGCGGCGGGATCCTCGGCGTAGAGGCGCGCCTCGATCGCGTACCCGTGCACGGCCGGCGCCGGACCGCTCAGCTTGCGCCCCGCCGCGACGTCGAGTTGCAGGCCGACCAGGTCGACGCCGGTCACGCACTCGGTGACCGGGTGCTCCACCTGGAGGCGGGTGTTCATCTCGAGGAACCAGAAGCCGCCGGACTCGTCGGCGAGGAACTCGACCGTGCCGGCGCCGCGGTAGCCGACGGCGGCCGCGGCGTCCCGGCCGGCCTTGAGCAGGCGGGCGCGCAGGTCGCCGCCGATCCGGTCGACCAGCGGCGCGGGCGCCTCCTCGATGACCTTCTGGTGGCGGCGCTGCAGCGAGCACTCGCGCTCGCCCAGCGTCCAGATCGTGCCGTGCTCGTCCGCCATGATCTGGACCTCGACGTGGTGGCCGTTCTCGAGGTAGCGCTCGCAGAAGACGGTCGGGTCGCCGAAGGCGGCGGCCGCCTCGCGGGCGGCGGAGGTCACCGCCTCGGGCAGCTCGTCCAGCGTGCGGACCACGCGCATGCCCCGGCCGCCCCCGCCGGCCGACGCCTTGACCAGCACCGGGAGGTCGCCGGCGGTGAGGGTCGCGACGTCCAGCCGGTCGAGCACGGGGACGCCGGCCACGGCCATCCGGCGCTTCGACTCGATCTTCGAGCCCATGACCTCGATGGCGCTGGGAGTCGGGCCGATCCAGGTGAGGCCGGCGCGTTCCACCGCGCGGGCGAAATCCGGGTTTTCCGACAAAAAGCCATATCCGGGGTGGATGGCGTCGGCACCGGTTTTTCGCGCGGCCTCGATGATCAGGTCGGCGCGCAGATAGGTGTCCTGCGCGGAGCTTCCCGGCAGCCGGACGGCACAGTCCGCCTCGCGCACATGCGGGGAGTCGGCGTCGGCGTCGGCGAAGACGGCGACCGTGGCCAGGCCACGCCGGCGGCAGGTGGCGAAGATCCGGCGGGCGATCTCGCCGCGATTGGCCACCAGGACACTCGTGATCATCGGTGCCTCACATCCGGAAGACGCCGTAGGACTCGGCGCCGATGATCGGGGCCGAATGGATGGCGGACAACGCGACGCCGAGCACGTCGCGGGTGTCGCGGGGATCGATGATGCCGTCGTCGTAGACCAGGCCGGAGAGCACCAGCGGCATCGACTCGGCGGTGATCTGCTGCTCGATCATCTGCCGCACGACCTGCGCGCCGTCCTCGTCGAAGGGCCGGCCGCGGGACAGCGCCGACGCCTTGGACACCAGGTAGGTGACGTCGGCGAGCTGCTGGGCGCCCATCACGGCCGAGCGGGCGCTGGGCCAGGAGAAGACGAAGCGGGGGTCGTACGCGCGGCCGCACATGCCGTAGTGGCCGGCGCCGTACGAGTTGCCGATCAGCACCGAGATGTGCGGGACCCGCGAGTTCGAGACCGCGTTGATCATCATGGCGCCGTGCTTGATGATGCCGCCCTGCTCGTACTCCCGGCCGACCATGTAGCCGGTGGTGTTGTGCAGGAACAGCAGGGGCGTGCGCGACCGGTTGGCGAGCTGGATGAACTGGGCCGCCTTCTGGGCCTCGGCGCTGAACAGGACGCCGTTGGCGTTGGCGAGGATGCCGATCGGGTAGCCGTGCAGCCGGGCCCAGCCGGTCACCAGGCTCGTTCCGTACAGCGGCTTGACCTCGTCGAAGTCGCTGTCGTCCACGATGCGCGCGATGATCTCGCGGGGGTCGAAGGCGGTTTTCAGGTCCGGTGGCACGATGTCGAGAAGCTCTTCGCCGGGATGCCGCGGTCTTATCGTCCGGTCCGGCTGGTTGCCGCTCTTTTCCCAGTTCAGCCGCGCCACGATCCGGCGCCCGATCCGGATCGCGTCCCGCTCGTCCACCGCGTAGTGATCCGCCAGGCCGGACACCCGGGCGTGCATCTCGGCGCCGCCGAGCGACTCGTCGTCCGACTCCTCCCCGGTGGCCGCCTTGACCAGCGGCGGTCCGGCCAGGAACACCTTCGACCGCTTCTCGATCATCACGACGTGGTCGCACATCCCCGGCAGGTAGGCCCCGCCGGCGGTCGAGTTGCCGAACACCAGCGCGACCGTCGGGATCCCCGCCGCCGACAGCCGGGTCAGATCGCGGAACACCGCCCCGCCCGGGATGAACACGTCCTTCTGCGTCGGCAGGTCCGCCCCGCCCGACTCCACCAGCGCGATCAGCGGCAGCCGGTTGGCCAGCGCGATCTCGTGCATCCGCAGCGTCTTGCGCAGCGACCACGGATTGCTGGACCCGCCCTTGACTGTCGGATCGTTCGCGACCAGCAGGCACTCCACCCCGCTGACCACGCCGATCCCCGCGACCACGCTGCCGCCCACATTGAACTGCGAGCCGTAGCCCGCCAGCGCGGCCAGCTCCAGGAACGGCGAGTCCAGATCCAGCAGCAGCTCGATGCGCTCCCGGGCGGTCATCTTCCCGCGCGCGTGATGCCGGGCCACGGCCTGCTCGCCGCCGCCGGCCACCGCCTTCGCGGTCTCCGCGCCGATCTCCGCCAGCGCCGCGAGCATGGCCTCGCGGGCCGCCCGCGCCTCGGCCGTCGATGTGTCGAGCATGGACCGCAGGACGGTCACGGCGCCTCCTCCAGGAGCGAGAGCGGGATGTCGACGTGCCGCGAGCGCAGCCACTCCGCGAGCCCCTTGGCCTGCGGGTCGAACCGGGCGTTGTCGGCCACGCCCGCGCCGAGCAGCCCTTCCACCACGACGTTGACCGCATTGAGGTTGGGCAGGCGGGTGATGCGCAGCGGCAATGCGGCGGTCTCCGGGAGCAGCTCCCGCACCCGCTCCGCGGAAATCAAATTCACCAGCCACGCGTACGCCGCCGGGCTGCGCACCCAGACGCCGATGTTGGCGTCGCCGCCCTTGTCGCCCGAGCGCGCCCCGGCGATCGTCCCGAGCGGCAGCCGGCGCGTGGTGGACAACGGCGCGGAATTGTCGTACCCCCGTGCTCCACTCGTCCCCGCCCAGGACAGGGTGGGGGAGGCTTGCGGACCGGGCAGTGGATCAAGAAATTGACAAGCGGGCGGCGGCGGGATGCGCTCGACCGCGCCGTCCGGGAGCACGACCTCGTGCACGGGCACCTCCTGCGGCACGAAGCCGGCGGTGAAGACGCCGTAGGGACGCGCCCCGCCCGGCGGCGTGGTGGCGAAAAAGCCCGGATAGGACCCCAGCGCCACCTCGACCGCGGCGTTGCTGAAGGCGCGGTCGGCGTTGCGCCGGTCGGGGTCGCGGGCGACGACCGTGAGCAGGGCCGATGCCTGCCGCTGGGTGGGCGCGTCGGGCACGTCGAGCCGGTCCAGCGTCCACGTCAGCGACGCGGGCCGCCGGGTCAGCCCGGCCTCGAACTGCTGCCGGAACAGGGCGGCCTTCGCCTCGATGTCCAGGCCGGTGAGCACGACCGTCATCTCGTTGCGGAAGCCGCCGGGCCGCGTGCGGGAGACCTTCAGATCCGGCGGGGGCGGCTCACCGCGTACGCGGGAGATCGCCACCCGGTCGGGGGCCTCCTGCCGCAACGTCACGCTGTCCAGGCGGGTGGTCACGTCGGGACCGGCGTAGCGGGCGTCCTGCACCTCGTACACCAATTGGGCGGTGACCGTGCCGACGGTGACCGCGCCGCCGGTGCCGGGGTGTTTGGTGATGATGCTGGAGCCGTCCTCGAAGATCTCCGCGACCGGAAACCCCGGGTGCAGCAGGTCGCCTATTTCGGTGAAGAACGAAAAGTTTCCGCCGGTTGCCTGCGTCCCGCACTCGATCACGTGCCCCGCCACGGTCGCCCCGGCGAGTTGGTCGAAGGAGTCGCGGGACCACCCGAAGCGCGCGATCGCCGGCCCGATCGCCAGCGAGGCGTCGGTGACCCGCCCGGTGACCACGATGTCCGCTTCCATGGCGCGCGCTATCCCGAATGCGCCGAGATACGCGTGCGCGCCCGGCCCCAGCGAGTCGCCGCGCACCAGCGCGATCGAGGGGGAGAGGCCCTGCCCGGCCGCCAGCTCGCGGATGGCGGCCACGAGCGCGGGCGGATTCACCCCGCCGGCGTTGGTCACGATGCGCACCCGCCGGTCGAGCGCCAGCCGCAGGCAGTCGCGCAGCTGGTTGAGGAACGTCCGGGCGTACCCGGCTCGCGGGTCCGCGCGCTGGTCGCCGGCGAGGATCAGCATGGTGAGCTCGGCGAGGTAGTCGCCGGTGAGCACGTCGAGGTCGCCGCCCTCGAGCATCTCCCGCATCGCGGAGAGCCGGTCCCCGTAGAAGCCGGAGCAGTTGCCGATGCGGATCATCCGCCGAGGCTCGCACAGCCGGCAAAAACAAGCAAGCGCGCTTGTTTTTGGGCGGCCCGGAAAGCTACCGTGCGGTAATGCGGCTCAACGAGGACCACAGCGCGTTCCGGGACAGCGTCCGCCGGTTCGTCGACACCGAGGTCAACCCGCACGTCGACGCGTGGGAGGCGGCCGGCCGCGCGCCGCTGCACGACCTGTTCCCCAAGGCCGCGGCCCTCGGCCTGCTGGGCCTCGAGTACGACCCGGAGTACGGCGGCGAGGGCGCCGACCCGAGCTTCCAGCTGGTCGCCGCCGAGGAGTACGGGCGCATGCACGCCGGCGGCGTCGGCATGGCCATCGGGGTCCAGGCGATGATGGCGACTCCCTCGCTGCACGAGTTCGGCTCGCCTTCGTTGAAGGAGGAGTTTCTGCGGCCCGCGATCGCCGGCACCGCCGTCGCCGCGATCGCGGTCACCGAGCCCGATACCGGCTCCGACGTCTCCCGCCTGCGCACTCGCGCGGTCCGCGACGGCGACGACTGGGTGATCACCGGCCGGAAGGTGTTCATCACCAACGGCGCCCAGGCCGACTGGCTGTGCCTGCTCGCCCGCACCTCCGACGAGGGCGGCTACCGCGGCATGTCGCAGATCGTGGTGCCCACCGCGGACGTGCGGGTGGCGCGCACCTTCGACAAGCTCGGCAACCGCTGCTCCGACACCGCCGAGCTCGTCCTCGACGAGGTGCGCGTGCCGGTGGCCAACACCATCGGCGCCGTCGGCCGCGGCTTCCAGCAGCAGATGCGCCAGTTCGTCACCGAGCGGATGTTCGCCGCCTACACCACGGCCGGCCAGTGCCAGTACGCCCTCGACCGCACGCGCGAGTTCGTGCACCAGCGGTCCGTTTTCGGGCGGCCGCTGGCGGACCGGCAGTACGTGGCGTTCCGCCTCACCGAGCTGCAGGCCGAGGTCGACCTGCTGCGCAGCCACAACCTGCAGACGTGCGAGGCGCTGATGGCCGGCGAGGACATCACCCGCATGGCCACGGTGGCGAAGCTCAAGGCGGGCCGCCTGATCCGCGAGGTGGCGGACTGGTGCTTGCAGTTCCACGGCGGCGCCGGCTATCTCGAGGAGACGTGGACCGCCCGCATGCTGCGCGATGTTCGCCTCACTTCGATCGGCGCGGGCGCCGACGAGGTGATGCTGCAGGTCCTCGCCCGCCTGGACGGCCTCCCGGCCTGACCGCCCCGCCCGGTGCGGCGGGCCGGATCTTCATGAAGTGCCGTTTGCCGCGAGCGCCAACTCATCAAGGCGTCGCCGCGCGATCGATGCTGCCGCGCATTGCTGTAGTGGGTTGTCATAGTGTGCGAGACACAGTATCGTGTTGGGCATGACAATGGATGCGACGCTCTCGGGGCACCTCCAAGAGTTGCGGCGCGGCACGGTTGTCGTGGCGAGTCTGACCGTGCTGCGGGAGCCGGGTTATGGATATTCGCTGCTCGAGACGCTGAGCGCGGCCGGCTTCGAGGTGGAGGCCAACACGCTCTATCCGCTGCTGCGCCGGCTCGAGGCGCAGGGGCTGCTGACCAGCGAGTGGAACACCGATGAGGCGCGGCCGCGCAAGTTCTACCGCACCACCGCGCAGGGCGACGCGATCGCCACCGCGCTGCGCGAGGAGTGGGCACGCCTCGACAAGGCGATCACCGATCTCGATCCGACCACGGGGAGCAGGAAATGACCAATCTCGTCGACCGTTACGTCTACACCGCCCTTCGTCGCGTCCCCGAGCGGCAGCGGGCCGACATCGACCGCGAGCTGCGCGCCTCCATCGAGGACGCGGTGGACGCCCGCGTCGAGGCCGGCGAGTCGCGTGACGCCGCCGTCGAGGCGGCGCTCACCGAGCTCGGCGACCCCGATCGGCTGGCCGACAGCTACGCCGGCCGGCCCAACTATCTGATCGGCCCGGCGCTCTACACGCCCTGGCGCAAGCTGACCATCACGCTGTTGTCCACGGTGCTGCCGATCGTGGTGGCGGTGGTCGTGATCGTCCAGCTGTTCGACGACCCCGACATCGGCAAGGTCATCGGCGGCGCGGTCACCGCGATCCTCAACGTCGGCATCCAGATGGTGTTCTGGACCACGCTGGTCTTCGTCATCATCGACCGCTCCGGCGCGGCCAAGGCGAGTCTGCGTCCCACCTGGTCGGTCAAGGATCTGCCGCGCTATCAGCCCGGCGGCATGACCACCCCCGAGATGGCCCTCGGCATCGCGTGGCCGGTCATGCTGATCGCCGCGCTGATCCTGCAGCAGTTCACGTTCACCGACGTCCCGGTGCTCGACCCGGCCAACTGGTCCTTCTGGTGGCCGTTCCTGATCGTCGCGTTCGCCCTGCGCGGCGTCTACGCGGTCTGGGTGTGGCGCCTCGGCACGTGGAACCGCCGGGTCTCGGTCGTCAACGCCGTGGTGACGCTGCTGTCGACGGTGCCGCTGGTGTGGTTGCTCGCCGCCGACCGGTTCTTCAACCCGGAGTTCCAGCAGTTCGCCGACCTCGGCCCGGCCGCCGACGTGCGGGGCTGGCTGTCGGCGGGCATCATCGCGCTGCTGGTGCTCGGCACGGCCTGGGACATCGTCGAGGTGGCGCTGCGCGGCGAGCGGGCCCGCAAGGGCCTGCCCACCAAGGTCCCCGGCACCGGAGGGTCGTACAACTACGGCTCGTGAACCCCGATTCGCCCACGCCGCCCGGCTTTCCGCCGGGCGGCGTTTCTTTTCATCCGTACGGCAACCCGGCCGAGCCGGTGACTTGACGGCGGCGGCTAATCGTATTAGCTTTTAGCTAACGACATTAGCCATGGAGGCTGACATGACCGAGTTCCTCGCCGTCGACGGCGGCACGATCGCTTATGAGGTCAGCGGGTCCGGGCCGCTGGTCGTCCTCGCGCACGGCATGGGCGACAGCCGCGCGGCCTACCGTTTCGTGGTCCCGCAGCTGGTCGCGGCGGGTTATCGGGTCGCCGCCACCGACCTGCGCGGCACCGGCGAGTCGAGCGCCGACTGGCCGTCGTACACCCGCACCGACATCGCCGGCGATCTGCTCGCGCTGGTACGGCACCTCGGCGGGCCGGCCGTGCTGGTCGGGCACTCGATCTCGGGCGGCGCGGTCACCATCGCCGCGGCCCGGGCGCCCGAGCTGGTCGAGGGCGTCGTCGAGCTGGCGCCGTTCACCCGCAAGCAGTCGATCCGCCTCGGCGACCTGCGGGTCCGGCGATACCGCACCGGCATGACGCGGCTGATGATGACCGGCATCCTGGGCAGCGCGCGGTGGTGGCTCAAATACCTCGACGTCGCGGTGCCGGGCCGCCGCCCGGCCGACTGGGCCGACCAGCTGCGCGGCATGGCGGCCATGCTCGGCGAGCCGGGCCGGATGAGGGCGATGCAGCGCATGGGGCAGTCCACCCCGGCCGACGCGGGGGAGCAGCTCGGCAACGTCCGCGTCCCGGCGCTGATCGTCGAGGGCACGCTCGACCCGGACTGGGCCGACCCGCGCGCCGAGGGCGAGGCGATCGTGGCGGCGATGCCGGCCGGCGTCGGCACGCTCGAGATGATCGAGGGCGCCGGGCACTACCCGCACACCCAGTTCCCCGACGAGACGGTGGCGCTGCTGCTGCCGTTCCTCAAGGCGTACGCGCGTGCCTAGGGCCGGGCTCGACCCGGCGGCCGTGGTCGCCGCCGCCGCCGGGCTGGCCGACGAGATCGGCCTGGCCAACGTGACGATGGGCGCGCTGGCCGAGCGCCTCGGCGTGCGCGCGCCGTCGCTCTACAAGCACGTCGCCGGCCAGGCCGACCTCAACCACCGGATCGCCGCGCTCGCGCTCACCGAGCTGGGCGACGCGCTGCGGGACGCGCTGCAGGGCCGGGCCGGCCGCGACGCGCTCGGGGCCGCGGCCCGCGCGATGCGCGCCTTCGTGGTGGAGCATCCCGGGCGCTACGCGGCCACGCTGCCGCTCAACGCCACCGGGCCGGACGACCCGGTCGCCGTGGCGGGCGCGCGCGTGCTCGACTCGCTGGCCGCCGTCCTCACCGGGTACCCGCTGGACCCGGCCGACACCGTGCACGCGCTGCGCCTGCTGCGCAGCCTGTTCGTCGGCTTCGCGGCGATCGAGTCGGCCGGCGGCTTCGAGATGGACACCAGCACCGACGAGAGCTTCGAGTGGCTGATCGCGTTCGTCGATCGCGGCTTGCGCGCCTGACGCCGTCGCCGCCCGCGGTCTGCGGGCCTGCGGATTGGACGCCGTCGCCGACCGCGGCTCGGCGGCTCCGCGCACCCGGCGATCGGCGGCTCAGCGCGGGCGCGATCCGCGCCGGAGCACGAGCGTGAGCGCCAGCACCGCGGCCAGCGCGACCACCACGCCGGCGATGAGCGGCCAGCGCGCATAACCCGGCCGAGCCCGCGTGGTGTCGGCGATCCAGTCGCCGAGCTGGTCGGTGCGCGCGGCGAAGTCGGCGCCGGCGTGCGGGCAGTCCGGGCCGGTGCTGACCACCGCCCGCAGGATCGCCGTGCCGTCCTTCGCCTCGGAGAAGTACGGCCCGCCGGAGTCGTGCAGGCACGCGCTGGTGTCGCGGCGGGGCCGGTTGCCCGACACGTCGAGCAGCGAGTCCCGCACCTGGCCCACGACGAACAGCCCGGTGCGCAGGCCGGGCGAACCGGCCGACTCGTCCCCGTCGGTCAGGCCGTAGCCGATCAGCCGCAGCACGTCGCCGGCCTTCGGGGGCGTGTCGCCGATCCGGATCGGCTCGATGCCGGTGACCGGCGCGGCAAGTTCGGCGAGGGCCACGTCGTCGTGGTGCGGCGCCTGGACGGCCGCCACGACCTCCACCTGCCGGCCGTCGAAGAGCGCCGTCGTCCGGTCGGCCACCGTGCGGCTGACCCGCTTGCCGGCGGCGTCCCGGAAGCAGTGCCCGGCGGTGATCACCCAGCGCGGGGCCACGAGCGCCCCGGAGCACCAGCTGTCCCGGGTGCCGCCGCCGGACGTCGGGATGCCGGTCATGGTCAGCTTGGTGGCGAACCGGTACCGGCCGGCCGGGACGTGGTCGCCGTGCGCGATCGCGGCCGCGGGTTGCGCGGGCACGACCACCATTGCGGCGGCTGCCAGGACGAGGACGAGGTAGTTTCGGGACACGGTGAGGATGCTGCCGCGACGGCCGTCGGGCGGGCGTCAGCGCAGCGTTTACGAAACCTTTATCCGCGCCGTGCGAGCCTTGCTGATCCGGTGACGAGTGGGGGATGGGCGAGTGCGGGTGCTGCTGGCCGACGACGAGCGGATGCTCGCCGACACGGTGGCCGAGGGGTTGCGGCAGCGGGCGATGGCGGTCGACGTCGTGTACGACGGGGACAGCGCCCTGGAACGGCTGGACCTCAACCGGTACGACGTGGCCGTCCTCGACCGCGACATGCCCGGTCACACCGGGGACGAGGTGTGCCGCCGCATCGTCGACTCCGGCGCGACCACCCGGGTGCTGCTGCTCACCGCCGCGGCCGGGATCCGCGACCGGGTCGAGGGCCTCGGCCTGGGCGCCGACGACTATCTGACCAAGCCGTTCGCGTTCGCCGAGCTGGTGGCCCGCCTGCTGGCGCTGTCCCGGCGCTCGGCCCCGGCGCTGCCGCCGGTGCTGGAGCGCGACGGCGTGACCCTGGACACCACCCGGCACACCGCGGCCCGGGACGGCCTGGTGCTCTCGCTCTCGCCCAAGGAGTTCGCCGTCCTCGAGGTGCTGCTGCGGGCCGGCGGCCAGGTGGTCAGCGCCGAGGACCTGCTCGAGCAGGCGTGGGACGAGAACGCCGACCCGTTCACCAACTCGGTCCGGGTCACCATCATGACCCTGCGCCGGAAGCTGGGCGACCCGCCGGTGATCCACACCGTGCCCCGGGTCGGCTACCGGCTGGGCACATGAGGTGACGAACCGCTCCCCGGCCCGGCGGATGCTGCTGGTCTGCGCCGTCCTGCTGGTCGCCGCCCCGTTCGTGCCGCGCGTCGCCGACGCGTTGCTCGACCTGTGGAGCGACTTCGTGCCGTCGCCGTGTCGCGGCGCCCCGGACGCGAACACCTCCTACTTCTGCACCCAGTTGTTCCGGCATCCCAGCATCGTCCCGCTCGCGGCCCGCGTACTCGTGCTCGGTCTTTTGCTCGTGGCTTGCCTCGCCGCGATCCGCTGGTGCCTGCAGCCGGTCCGCGACCTGATCCCGATGATCGCCGACGTCGGCCCGCAGAACCTCGGCCACCGCCTGCGGCCCGGCCCGGGCCGCGGCGAGCTCGCCGCGCTCGGCCGCACCATCGACGAGATGATGGACCGCATCGCGGTCGGCTACGACGCGCAGCGCCGGTTCGCCGCCGACGCCTCGCACGAGTTGCGCACCCCGCTCGCCGTGCAGCGCACGCTGATCGAGGTCGGCATGGCCCGCGACCTCAAGCCCGACCAGATCGAGCTGCTCGCCGCCCAGCTGCTGGAGACCAACCAGCGCAACGAGCGGCTGATCGAGGGCCTGCTGGTGCTGGCCGAGAGCGACCGGGGCCTGGTGTCCCGCGCGCCGGTGCGCCTCGACGAGGTCACCCGGCAGGTGCTCGACGCGCACGAGGCGCGGGCCGCCGAGGCCGGCGTCACCGTCACCAGCGACCTGCGGCCCCGGGTGGTGACGGGCGAGCGGGTGCTGCTCGAACGCCTGGTGACCAACCTCGTGCAGAACTCGATCAAATACAACCGCCCCGGCGGCGCCGTCGAGGTGCGGGTCGGCGGCAACCCCGCCCTGGTGGTGGCGAACACCGGCGACGACGTGCCGCCCGAGGAGGTCGGCGGGCTGTTCGAGCCGTTCCACCGCCTCGCCGGCACCCGGATCGACCACAGCGGCGGCGCCGGGCTGGGGCTGTCGATCGCCCGCTCGATCACCCGCGCCCACGAGGGCACGATCGCGGCTCAGTCGACCGGCCGCGACGGGCTCCGGGTGCAGGTGTCCTTCCCGGACGCCGCGCCGGCCTGAGATCGGCTACTTGTCGGAGCCGTCGCTGATCAGCATCTCCGGGTGCTGGCCCAGGAAGTCGCGCAGCTTGTCGTCGGCGGTCGCCTTGAACAGGTCCCGGGTGTCCTGGGTGACGCCCTCGCCGGTGCCGTCGGACGACTTGGCGAACGTGCCGCCGTTGGTCTTGATCGGGATCAGGTCGGCGGCGGCCAGGCCCTTGAGGCCGAAGATGAAGTCGGAGACCTCGACGCCGTGGGTGTCCATCTTGAGCGACGAGCCGGCCGCCTTCAGGATGTTCGCCACCTTGGTCGGGTTGGTGATGATGCCGGCGCTGGTCGCCTTCTTGGCCATGGCCCGCAGCAGCTGCTGCTGGTGACGCTGCCGGTCGTAGTCGCCGTTGGAGGAGTGCCGGATCCGGGAGAACTCGAGCGCCTCCCACGGCTGCATGTTGCGGCAGCCCTTCTTGAACCAGAGCGCGTTGCGGGGCGCGGTCTGCGGGTCGGCGCCCGAGTTGTACCGCACCTGGCCGTTGACGACGATGTAGTGGCTCGACCAGACGTCCTTGTCGACGCACATGTGCACGCCGCCCATCGCCTCGAGCATGCCCTTGAAGCCCTCGAAGTCGATGACCACGACGCCGTCGAAGTTGATCCCGGTCAGCTCGTGCACGGTCTTGGTGGCCAGCTTCGCGCCGCCGGTCCAGCCGCGCTTGTTCTCCGAGCCGATCGCGTACGCGCCGTTGATCTTGCCGGTCTGGGCGTTGGTGCCCAGCGCCTTGTCGGCCGGGATGTTCACGATCATGTCGCGCGGGATCGAGATCATGTACGCCTGGTCGTGCGCCGCGGTGATGTGCAGGATCATCATCGTGTCGGAGCGGGAGCTCTCGCCCCGCGCCTCCCAGCCCGCCCGGGTGTCGAGGCCGAGCATCAGCAGGTTCATCGCGCCGTCCGGGAGCTTGCCGCTCGCCGTGACGTTGCTGCCGCTCTCGCCGTCGAGCACGCTCGAGGTGGTCTGGATGTCGTGGGTGAGCTGACCCATGAAGTACTTGACGCCCACCACGCCGCTCAGGCTGAGGACCGCCAGGAACGCACCGAGCGTGGTGACCGCTTTGGCCCAGAAAGGCGACTTCTGTTTCTTGCCTTTGAGGGCGGGCACCTTGCCGTTGGGGCGTGCGGGCTGTCCCGGCATGCGTCAACTCCTCCGGACACACGAAAGACACACGGACGAGCGCTGCCGGGCGCCGACATCGCAGAGAAACAGATATATCTTCACCTTGCGATAGTCAATCGGCCATAGGGGCGCAACGGGGCCGGTGTGACCGCTTGTGATCCTTTAGTTCCGGAACGGGATCTTATCGACGGGACTCGATTCGACCGGTCGGCTTCCCGTGATGGTCACCAACTGCGGCCAAAGGGGACGAAGGGTCACCGGTTCGGGCGCCGTACCCGTCCCGCCGACCGCATCGTGGTCGCTCCGGCACTCCCCGCGCTCCTCGCTGTGGTTCGTGCCACACCCGGCCGCGCCGGACCGCCGGACCGCCTGCCGCGCCCGCGATCGAGGGTCAGGAGCGGCAGAGGGCCGGCGGTTCCCCGCCGCCGGCCCGGGCGGGCGGCCCGGCCACGGCGCAGAGCCGGCGCACCGCCTCGCCGGGATCCAGCCGCCAGATGCCGACCGTCCAGTCGTTGAGGCCGGCGAACAGCGTGCGGCCCCCGGCGGCGAAGCGGATCTGGCCCCAATTGTTGCTGTTGCCGCGCACCTCGGCGACGGGCGCGCCGGACCCGGCGTCCCACAGCTTGATCCGCCCGTCGGTGGTGTCGGTGGCGGTGGCGATCGTGGCGCCGTCCGGCGACCAGACCACCCGGGTCACCGGCGCCGGATGACCGCCGATCGTGCGCAGCGGGGCGAGTCCGTCCACGCTGAGCACCGCGGCGCGGCTGCCGGCCGCGACCGCCAGCGCGGCGGAGTCGGGGCTGACCGTGATCTCGTCGACCTCGTCGGGCAGCTCCCGCGAGTCGACCACGGTCAGGCCGGACGTGCGGAAGCGCCAGACGGCGCCGGCCTGGCCGCCGCTGACCACGTGGTTGCTCGTCACCAGCAGGTATTTTCCGTCCGGGGTGAAGGTCGGCTGCATGGCGAGGTGCCCGGGCAGCCTCAGCTCGGCGACCTTCGCGTACGTGCGGGTGTCCCACACAATCACATCGACGTCGTCGCGCTTCTGCACCTCGGCCTCGGGCTGCGTGAGGTTGGCGCGCGGGTTGGTCACGACGGCCAGCAGAGCACCGCCGGGCGACCAGGCCAGGTTTCCCGGATACAGCGCGGGGTCGAAGGTGAGCGCCTTCCGCGGCCGTAGCTGACGGTCGTAGAGCAGCACCTGGTTGCCCTGGTTGAAGACGGCGGCCAGCACCCCGTCCGGGCCGTACGCGAGGCCGAGCGGCCCGTCGTCGGCGCGCACCGGGATCGTCGAGCGCAGCCGCCCGGTGCGCGGGTCCCAGATGCGGATCGCCGGGTCGGCGGAGCCGGTGGCGAGCCAGCCGCCGGACGGGTCGACCGCCAGGCGCGTGACGACCTGCGGATGGGGGAGCGCCGGGCCGCCGATCCGCACCAGCGTCGGCGGGTCCTGCGCGCCGGCCACGGCGAGCACCTGCCCGTCGCCGGAGAGCCCGTACTCGCGGGGCAGATTGGTCAGATAGCCCAGGTCGGCGAGCACGCCGCCGGTGGTCAGCTGCATCGTCTGGCCGATCCTGCTGCTCGGGATCAGCATCCGGCCGTCCGGCGTGACCTCGAATCGCCAACTGCGGTCCTCCGGCTGCGGCCCCGCCCCGCCCGGGTCGGTCAGGTGCTCGACCCGCCAGCCGGTCGACGGGCGCCGGGCCTCCGGCGGGCTGCCGGGGCGGCGCCCCCGGCTGAACAGCGTGTCGTCGGCCGCGAAACCCACCCCGGCGGCGTCCGGGATCCGGGCCAGCACGGTCCCCTCGGCGCGGTCGAGCAGCGCGCCGCCGTCGGGCCCGCCGACGGCCAGGTAGTCGCCGCCGGCGCTGACCGCCAGTCCGATGCCGGGTGGCACCGGCGCCGGCGTCGACCGCAGCAGGGCGCCGGTTGCCGGGCTCCACTCGCCGATCGCGAGCGCCGCGCGGAAATGCGCCGCTAGCACGGCCGAGGAATCGGGCAGCCAGGCGACCGCGCCGAAGGCGTCCAGCCGGCGCAGCAGCTTGCCGGTCGCGACGTCCCAGAGGGCGACGCCCTTCTTCTCGGTCGCGCTCGACGCCAGGAATTTGCCGTCCGGCGAGAAGGCGAGCCATTGCATGTTGGTGGTCTCGGGATCGTCCTTGTCGGTCGGGTGGCGCATCGGCGGGCCGGCCCGGGTGAGCGCGGCGGCGTCCCAGAGCTCGATCTCGCCGTTGGGGTAGCCGGCCGCGACGAGCCGGCCATCGGCGCTCACCGCCACGTCCGCCGCCCCGGCGCGCTTGCCCAGCCGGCCGATCAGCATGGCCTGCTGTGCGTAAATCAGCGCGCCGCGGGCCTCGAGGGTCGGCGCGGCCTCCCACGCGCGCAGCGCCTTGTCCACCGAGGACAGCGGATCGGCATAGTGCTCGGTTTGCGACTCGGCGGCCAGCTGCCGGGAGCGGGCCACCTGCCCGTTGGCCCGCGCCTCGCGGCTCTGGCCGAGCGCGACCAGACCGCCGGCCACGACCAGCAGCAGCGCGACCGCGAGCCCGGCCACCAGCCGGCGCAGCCGCCGGGTGGTGCGCCGCTCGGCCAGCGCCCGCTGCTCGGCCGCCGCGGCCGAGGCGGCGAGAAAGCGGCGTTGCGCCTCGGGAAGCTCGGCCCGCATCTCGGCTGCCGCGGCCAGCCGGGCGCCCCGGTAGAGCAGGTCGGGATCCTCGCCGGCCGCCTGCCAGTCCCGCGCCGCCTGCGCCAGCCGCTGGCGCAGCAGGATCTCCTCGCGGGCGTCGGCGAGCCAGCCGGCGAGCCGGGGCCACCCGTCCAGCAGCGCCTCGTGGCTGATCTCGACGGTGTCGTCGCCGGCCGTCACCAGGCGCGCGGCGACGAGCGGGCGCAGCACCGGCATGGTCACCTCGGACAGGGCCGCCCGCCGCCGCACCGCCAGGCCGTCCACGATCGTCACGAGGCCCAGCAGCTCCGCGCGCAGCGCTTCGCGGGCGGGTTCGGTCAGGGCGCCGTACACGTGCTCGGCGCTGGCCGCGACGGCCCGCCGGATGCCGCCGGTCGCGTGATAGCCGGCCACCGTGAGGGTGTCGCCCTCGCGCCGCTCCCAGGTGGCCCGCAGCGCGTGCGCGAGCAGCGGCAGCGCGCCCGGCTCGTGGTCGCGCAGCAGCACCTCGACCAGGCCCGGCTCGATGGTGAGTCCGGCGTCGCGGGCCGGGGAGGCGATGGCGCGCCGCAGCTCGTCGTCGGTCATCGGCCCCACCACGACCTGGCCGGGGCCGAGCAGGGCGGCCATCGGCGGCAGCTCGGTGCACTGCTGATAGAAATCGGCGCGCACGGCAATGATCAAAAGCGTTTCCGGTACGGCGGTGAGCGCCGCCACGAAGGCCGCGCGCCGCGCCGGATCGGGGCACTGGGTGAACAGCTCCTCGAACTGGTCGACCAGGATGATCCGGCGGCCCCCGGGCGGCAGGCCGGCGCGCAGGGTCTCGAGGGGCGTCGCGCCGGGCGTCATGATCAGCCAGGGCCAGGCGCCGCTGCCCGCACCGAGGCCGTCCGCGGCGACCAGGGGGAGCAGACCGGCCCGCAGCAGCGAGGACTTCCCGGCGCCGGATGCGCCGACGACGACCAGCGGCGGGCCGCCGAGCAGGTGCTCGTCGAGGCGGCCGAGCAGCAGCCGGACGAGCTGCTCGCGGCCGTGGAAGAACGGCGCGTCCTCGATGTCGAAGCTGGCCAGCCCGGGGTACGGACTCGCGGTCGCGGTGTTCCGGACGGCCGGGGCCGCCGGCGCGGGATCTCGCAGCGCGCGGATCAGCGAAGTCGTGGCGGCCAGGGCGCCCAGCACCCGGGTGGTGTCCCGGCGGTGCTCCTCGATCTGCTGGCTGAGCCCGAGCCGGATCTCGTCGAGCACCCGCCGGTTGTCGGCGGTCAGGGCGTGCAGGCTCTCGAAGGCGGCGGCGAACTGCTGCCTGTTCTCGGCGTCCGCGGCCAGCAGCGCGGCCTCGACGGCGCCGACCGCGTGCAGCAGGCCGGTGAGCTCGTCGCGCAGGCCGGTGTCGCCGGCCTCGAGGCGGGCCAGCAGCTCGGCGGCGACCGCGTCCCGCCAGTCCCGCTCCGCGGCCGGCGCCCGCGCGGCCGTGGCCGCCAGCGCGTCGGCGAGATAGTTGCTGCCCATCCCGCCGAGCTGGTCGAGCGCCGCGGAGTACTCGGCGGGGGCGCCCAGCGCCGCGCCGGCGATCGGGGCGACCGCCGACGCGGACAGGAAGGCGAGGATCGCGTACGGGGTGGCGCGGCGCACCCCGGAGCCGGTCGCGCGAACCCAGGAGCGGATGCCGTTACGGGCCCGCTCGGCGGGGGAGGGCTTCGTGCTCATCGACGCTCATGGTGTCACGCAGCGTCCATTGTGTCCGGCGCCCGGTTGCCGGCGCCTCACGCGAAGACGATGGTGTGGTTCTCGTGCCGGATCACCCGGTCCTCGCTGTGCCACAGCACCGCCCGGGACAGCACGTCGCGCTCCACGTCCGCTCCGCGGCGGCGCAGGTCGGCGACGGTGTGCGCGTGGCTGACCCGCACCACGTCCTGCTCGATGATCGGCCCCTCGTCCAGGTCCTCGGTGACGTAGTGCGCGGTCGCGCCGACCAGCTTGACGCCGCGCTCCTTGGCCCGCGCGTACGGCCCGGCGCCGATGAACGCCGGCAGGAACGAGTGGTGGATGTTGATGATCGGCACGCCCACCTCGGCGATGAAGCCGCCGGAGAGGATCTGCATGTAGCGGGCCAGCACGATGAAGTCGACGTTGCCCTTGAGCAGTGCCAGGTGCTGGGCCTCGGCGGCCGACTTGTCCGGGCCCGCCGACGGCACGTGGAAGAACGGGATGCCGAACGCGCGCACCTCGCCGGCGGTGTCCGGGTGGTTCGAGATCACCATGGCGACGGTGATCGGCAGCTCGCCCCGCCGGTGCCGCCACAACAGGTCGAGCAGGCAGTGGTCGGCCTTCGAGGCGAAGATCGCCACGCGGTGCGGGATGGACAGATCGCGGAGCCGGAACTCGAGCTCGAATCCCGTGCCGAGCCGCGCCTTCAGGTCGTCGTCGATGTGTGGCAGCGCCGCCTTGAGGTTGTCGAGGCCGAACACCGTACGCTGGAAGAACGCCCCGCCGTGCGGGTTGTCGCTGTATTGGTCCAGCGACACGATGTTCGCCTCGTGCTTGCTGAGCACCGAGCCGACGGCCGCGACGATGCCGGTGCGGTCGCGGCCGTGCACGATCAGCGAGGCCTGGTTGTGGGTTGGTGTCCGCGACGGCGCCTGCAAGGGTGCTTCCTGGGTGATCGTCACGTCCGCCCTCCTCTCCGGTGGTCGGTGATCCGGCCCGGCCCCGGCGCCGGACGTGGCGAAGTGCGGCCCGGCCTCGCGGGGCGGGCCCGGTGGTGGTCGGTGGCGAGGGTACGCAGCGAGCGGCCGGGGCCCGTCGCGCGGGCCGCCCACTGCGCATTGTCCGAGATCTCGGGGAGGCCCTCCGGAGATTCCGGGATGCTCACTCGACCGCGGCGGGGACGCTCGCCGCCGCCCGGGTGCGCAGCGCGGGCATCGCGGCGGCGGCCAGCATCGCGGCCGGTTAGGTGCAAATCACAGTCAACTTGGTTCCGTTCCTGCCGATCTTGTATCGAAGAGAGCTGCGGGACGAGGGGGCGAGGTGCACAACCGCTGGTTCGTGCGGGGCGCCCTGACGCTGGCCCTGGCGGATATCCTGCTGATCGCGCTCGGCGTGCGCGCCGGCTTCCCGAAGCTGATGGTGTGGCTGCCGGCGGTCGGTGGCCCGGTCCTCGCGGTCGCCGCCTTCCGGGGCGCGGCGGCGCTGACCGAGGGCGCGCTGCGCACGTTCTGGCGGCGCGTGTCGTACGGCATGGGCGCCGTGGCGGCCGCGGCGGTGAGCCAGACCGTCGACGTCGGCACCACCGAATACTCCGGGATGCCGCCGATCGGGGCGCGAACCCTGCTGCTCTACGTCATCGGCACGATCCTCGCGATCTCCGCGATGCTGCGGCTGCCCGGCGGCGGGCGCAGCTGGCGGCAGCTGACCACGGCCGTGCTGGATGTGGCGGTGGTGGCGGTCGCGGCCGGGATCGCGTCCTCCCAGTACGTGGGCTGGTTCATCGACCGGTTCGGGGTCACCGCGTCGGCGTGGTGGCTGAACATCGCCATGATGGCGATCGCGGTGGCCGGCGTGGTGGTGGTCGTCAAGATCATGGCCGCGAGCCGGAGCCCGGTGCCGCGCGCGGCGCTGTGGTGGCTGGCGCCGGTGGGACTGTGCGGGCCGCTTTCCACGGTTCTGATGTCGGTGCTGAGCCCATGGCCGCATCTGAACGGGAGCGCCGCGGTGCTCCCGTTCGTCGGGTTGTTCGGAGTGCTCGCCGCTCGGGCGCAGGTGCGGCACCTGGGCGTTCTGCCCCGTTCCCGGCGGGCGGCCGCTTCCCGGCGGGGCACCGCCATTCCGCTGGTCGCCACCGGCCTGACCAGCCTGCTGCTGGTGACCGTCTTCGTGCGCACCGGGCACCTGACCGTGGTGCAGGTCGGCGGGACCACGCTGTTGCTGCTGCTGGTGGTGGCCCGGCAGGCGGTGGCGCTCGCCGAGAACGCCGCGCTGCTGGACACGGTCGCGAACCAGGCGATGCACGACGACCTGACCGGGCTGGCCAACCGCCGCTTCTTCGCGGATGCCGTCGCGGGGGCGCGCACCGTCGTCCTGATCGACCTGAAGGAGTTCCGGGCGCTCAACGACGGGCTCGGGCCGGACGTGGGGGACGCGCTGCTGGTGGCGTACGGGGCGCGGCTCTCGGCGCTGGCGCGGTCCGCCGACGAGCGGGCGGTGGTGGCCCGGCTGGGCGGCGACGAGTTCGGGGTGCTGCTTTCCGCGGAGCCCGATGCGGGCCAGGGGGATTTCGCCGGCCGGCTTCTGGCGGCGGCGGACGAGCCGCTGCAGGCGGCCGGGCACGAGGTGCTGGTCGACGTCTTCGTCGGCGTCGCCGAGGGGGACTTCGCCGACCTGTACCGTCGGGCCGAGCTCGCCCTGCGCGCCGCGGTGGCGTCCGGCGGGCGGCTGGTCCGCTACGACGCCTCGCTCGAGCGCCGGCTCAGCCGCCGGGCCACGATCGCCGCCGACCTGCGCCGCGCGCTGACCGCCGGCGAGTTCCACATGCTGTACCAGCCGATCGTCGAGCTGCCGCACGGCCGGATGGTCGCCGTCGAATCGCTGATCCGCTGGACCCGCTCGGACGGCACGGTCGTCCCGCCGGCCGATTTCGTCCCGGTGGCCGAGGACACCGGGCTGATCGTCGAGCTCGGCGCCTGGATCATCGACACGGTCTGCGCCCAGGCCGCCGCCTGGCGGCGCGCGCACGGCCCCGACGCCCTGCGGTCGGTGGCCGTCAACGTGTCGGCGCGCCAGCTGCTCGACCCCGGGCTGCCGGACCTGGTCGCGGCCGCGCTCGCCCGGCACGGCGTGCCCGCGTCCCAGTTGACCGTCGAGATCACCGAAACCGCCGTCTTCGGCGGCGGCCGGGCGCTGGCCACCGTGACCGCCCTGTCGGAGCTGGGCGTCGCCATCGCCCTCGACGACTTCGGCACCGGGCACTCGTCGCTCGGCCTGCTGCGCACCTGCCCGGTCGACGCCATCAAGGTCGACAAGTCGTTCGTCGACGGGCTCGGCGGCACCCCGCAGCAGGAGGCCATCGTGACCGCCCTGACCGGGATAGCCGAGACGATGGGCTTGCGCACGGTGGCCGAGGGCGTCGAGACGGCGGCGCAGGCGCGGCGGTTGTACGAGCTGGGATACCGGCACGCGCAGGGCTTCCTGTTCGCGCGGCCGCTGCCGGCCGGCGAGATCGACGCGATGCTGGACCGGCTGCACCTGGCCGCCTGACCGCGCCGGGCGCTCCGAGCCTCGAGCCGTGCGCTCCGAGTCTCAGGCTGCGGCGCGGCGGGACTGCTTGGTGCGGTACATGGCCTCGTCCGCGTCGCGGAGCAGGCCGTCGGCGTCGGCCGGGGTGCCGCAGGCCACGCCCACGCTGGCGCCCACCGTCACCACCGTGCCGGACAGCGGGATCGGCTCGCACACCGCCGCGGTGATCAGGTCGGCCAGCATCCGGGCCCGGCTCGGGGCGGCCGCGGGCAGCAGCACCGCGAACTCGTCGCCGCCCAGGCGGGCCACCGTGCCGGCCCGGCCCAGCAGGGCGGTGATCCGGCGGGCCACCGTGACCAGGACCTCGTCGCCGGCGTGGTGGCCGTGTGAGTCGTTGACCTGTTTGAAGCCGTCCAGGTCGATCAGCAGCACGCAGATCTGGCGGTCCGGCGGCGTCTCGTGCACCCGCTGCTGGAGCAGCACGCGGTTGGCCAGGCCGGTCAGGGCGTCGTGGGTGGCCTGGTGGCGCAGCTCGTCCTGCAGCCGGCGGGCGTCGGTGATGTCGCGGCCGTTCCAGACGATGCCGCGCACGCTCGGGTTGGCGCGCAGGTCGGTGGCGATGACGTGCAGCCAGCGGTGGCTGCCGTCGTCCTGGAGCATGCGCAGGTCGGCCTCGGCGGTGCCGCCGGTGAGCCGCTCGGTGAGCGCCCGCAGGACGGTCCGGTCGTCGGGATGCACGCGACCGCCGAGGGTCGCCTCGGCGCGCTGGCCGGCCCGGGCGCCGAGCACGCGTTCGGCGGCCGGGCTCACGTACTGGATGATGTCGCCCTGATTGACGACCGTGAGGTCGGACGCCTGCTGGACCAGGGCGCTGAACCATTCGCGGCTCGCGCTGATCTCGGTGACCAGCCGCTCGTTGTCGTGGAACGCGGCCTGCTGGCGGACCAGGACCAGCGCGGTGCTGACCAGCACGCCGGCGGCGACGCCCCAGAGCCGCATGTCCGGTTCGACGGCGGCCAGCGCCACCACCAGCAGCAGCTGGGTGCCGGCCACCGCCGCGTACGGCAGACGGGAGAACCCCCGGCCCGGCGCCGCGACCGTGCCCGCGGCGCGGCGGCGGTTCAGAACCTCCTGCATGCGCAGGCTGAACGGCATCAGCAGGCAGGGGATCAGCTGCGCCAGGAAGATCAGGCGGGCCTCCGAATGGCCGGTCAGCACGGCGGCCACCGGGGCGCCGACGGCCGTTCCGGCCACGCCGAGGATGCCCACGATGCCGGCGTTGCGGTGGAACGGCGCGGCGTCGCTGAGGATCAGTTTGATCAGGCCGAAGGTCACCAGCAACATCACGGCGGCGGTGGCGGCGGCCGGGAGACGGTCGGCGACCCGGCCGGCGAGCAGGAAGTACCAGAGGACGGCCGCCACGGAGGTGAGCATGGTGGCCGCGTCGAGCCAGAGCCGCAGCCGTTGCCGGCCGCTGCCGCCGAGCGGATGGAACAGCATGGTGACCACCACGAGGACCATGCCGGCCACGACGAGGCCGGTCTGCACGGGGCTCGCCCCGCCGGTCTGGCGCCCGGTCGCCACCAGGATCGTCTGGTACGTGTCGCCGACCGCGCTGAGCGCCGTGGCGGCGGTGACCGCGGCCCAGAACCGGCGGGCGGGCTTGCCGATCCCGGGCATGCGGTAGAGGCGCGCGCCGATCGTGGCGGTGAGCACGTCGATGCCGGACTGGATCAACCAGGTGGAGAGCGTGCCGCCCGGCCCGAGCAGGAACCACGGCACCAGCAGCACACCGGCGACCGCCAGTGCGCGCAGGACAGGGTCGCCGGGCAGGCCCCGGGAGGAGGGCAGGCCGCTGAGTTGCCGCATCCAGTCAGTACAGGCACGCCCGGTTGCCGACCAGGTGCACGCCGAGCGCGCCTGTGTAGCGGTCAGAAGAGCATGAGCTTGAACACCTCGACGCTGGTGGCGTACTTGGTGCCCAGCCGGGTGCCGGTCTGCCGGGAGAAGCCTTCCAGGAACTCCTCGGGGTCGAAGTCACCGGTGCCGAGCCCGCGCAGGTAGGCGGCGTGCGCCTCCAGCGACCGCACCCCCAGCTCGAACGTGTCGGTGGTGTCCACGGCGTGCCGGGACCGGGGGGATCCGGCCGCCCACACCTCGCGGACGCCGCCCCATTTCTCCAGGCCCTCCTCCTCGATCTGCGCGCGGAACACCCACCTGTTGCCGGCGTCGCGGGCGGCGTCGAGCACCGCCCGCCCGGTCACGATGTGATCGGACATGTTGAGGGCGTTGCCGTCCTCGTCCCAGCTGTCCCGGAAGTTGTTGGTGATGACGATCTCGGGCCGATGACGCCGGATCACCCCGGCCAGGGTCCTTCGAAGATCAACACCATATTCGAGTACGCCGTCCGGCAGCCCCAGGAACACGACCTCGCCGACCCCCACGATCCGGGCCGACTCGCGTTGCTCCGCTTCCCGGGTCACCTTGGCCTCGGCCGGGTCCATCCCGTCGATCCCGGCCTCGCCGCTGGTCAGAAGGACGTACGTGATCTGCTTGCCCTGCCCGGTCCAGCGGGCGATGGCGGCCGCGGCGCCGAACTCGAGGTCGTCCGGATGGGCGACGATGGCGAGGGCGCGCTGCCAGCTCTCGTCGACGGGCTGCAGCGGGTTGGGCACCGTGGGAGCGTCACCAGTCATGGGCCCATCTTGCCGCGTCAGCGCGGATACCGGACGCCGTTGACGTTCACCTTGAGGGCGTAGACCGACGACGTGGCGGTGATGAACAGGAAGTTCCGGCGCGGGCCGCCGAAGACCAGGTTCGAGGTGACCTCGGGGACGTGGAGCTTGCCCAGCAGGGTGGCGTCCGGGGCGAAGCAGTGCAGACCGTCGTGGGCGGCGGCCCAGATCCGGCCCTCGGTGTCCAGGCGCAGGCCGTCGAAGGTGCCGGCGTCGCAGGAGGCGAAGACCTCGCCGCCGGAGAGGGCCCGGCCGCCGGTGACGGTGAACCGCCGGATGTGCTTGCGGCGCGAGTCGCCGATGTAGAGCGTGCCCTCGTCGGCGCTGAAGGCCAGGCCGTTCGGGCGCTCGAAGTCGTCGGCGACGCGCTCGACGTCGCCGCCCGGGTCGATCCGGTAGACGTGGCAGCCGTCCAGCTCGGGGTCGGCGCGGTTGCCCTCGTAGTCGCTGTCGATGCCGTAGCTCGGGTCGGTGAACCAGATGCTGCCGTCCGAGTGCTCCACCACGTCGTTGGGGCTGTTGAAACGGCCGCCCCGGTAGCGGTCGGCCAGCACGGTCAGCGACCCGTCGTGCTCGACCCGGGTGACGCGGCGGGTGCCCTGCTCGCAGTTGACCAGCCGGCCGAGGCGGTCGAGGGTGCGCCCGTTGGCGTAGTCGGCCGGCTGGCGCAGGACGCCGACGGCGCCGGTCGTCTCGTCCCAGCGCAGCACCCGGTCGTTGGGGATGTCGCTGAACACCAGATACCGCCCGGCCGGCACGTAGGCGGGGCCCTCGGTCCAGCGCCCGTCCGCGAAGACGCGCTCCATCCAGTCGTCGCCGCCGACCCGCGCGAAGCGCTCGTCGAGGACCTCGAACCGCGCCCTGACCTTCTCCACAGCCACCTGCTCCTCCCGCCGGACGGCACCGTTGCCAGGCAGCGATCCTATTGCCCTGGCCCATATACCGATTGACGGTATATACCGGCGAGGATAGTGTGCGGTCATGCAGGAGCCGACGTTCTTGATCCTCACCGCCCTCGCGGCGGAACCCGCTCATGGGTACGGCGTGATCCGCGCCGTCGAGCAGCTGTCGGAGGGCGAGGTGGTGCTGCGGCCGGGCACGCTCTACGGCGCGCTCGACCGGCTCACCGAGCAGGGGCTGGTCGAGGTGGAGCGGGAGGAGGCGGTCGACGGCCGGCTGCGCCGGTACTACCGGCTGACCGACTCCGGGGCGGCGGCCCTGGCGGCGCAAGTGCACCGGCTGCGCCGCAACGCCGACGCGGCGGCGGCCCGGTTGCGCCTCTCGTTCGGGGGCGCCCGATGAGCTACCGCCGGCTTCTCTGGGCATATCCGCGGGCCTACCGGCAGCGCCACGGCGCCGAGATCGTCACCACCCTGCTCGATCTCGCCGAGGCGGGGCGCCGGCCGGGCCTGGGCCTGCGGGCCCACCTGGTGCTCTGCGGCCTGCGGCAGCGGTTCCGGCTGCCCGCCCGGCGGCCCCTCGCGTGGGTCGCCGCGCTGCTGGCGGCGGTGGCACTGGGCGCGTTCGGCGCCGCGGCGGGCACCTGGCTGGGCTGGCGGACGGCCGCGGCGATCCCGTCCGACGGCGAGTTGCGGGCGCTCAACGCCGCGATGACCGGGATGCCGGCGCCGGCCGCCGTCTACCGCGAGCGGTCCGCGATGAAGGGGCCGGGCGTGCTGGTCCGGGCCGACGGCACCAGCGACTACTCGGCTGCGCGCGTCCGGGCCGCCCTGCTGGCCGACGGCTGGCACATCACCGCGCTGGAGGAGAGCGACAGCGCCACCCTCGCCAACCCGCCCGGCGGTCGCGCCGAGGGCACCCCGGCCATCGTCGCGTTCGAGAACCTGGTGCCCGTCCCCACCAAGACGGTCCGCTACACGGCGCGCAAGGGCGAGCTGAAGCTCGAGGGCAGCGGCGACATCCTCGTCGGCGGCGCCGAGCTGGGCGTGGCCGGGCAGGCGAGGTACGGCACCGAGGTATGGCCGGAAGAGGCGGCGGCCGTGCGCCCCTCGACGGTCGCTGGGGCGGTCGTGGGCGCGATCGCGGGGTGGCTGCTGGCGGCGGCGGCCGCCTATCGGCTGCGCGGCGGCGAGCGCGGCCGGCGCCGGCTGGCGGCGGTGCTGGCGGCGGCCGGGTTCGCGGCCCTGGCCGGTCCCGTGTCCGAGCTGTACCGCGACGCCTATCAGGTGCTGACCTACGCGCACGGCTCGCCGTATCCGTACATCGTCGACGGCCCGGACGACGGCCGGGTGACCCTGTTCTGCACCATCGTCGGCCTGCTCGCCATCGTCACCGCGGTTGTCGCCGCGCGCCCGGCGGGGGAGTGGCCGGGGCCGGGAGCCGAGCGCCCGGCGCGTGCGGGGCCGGAGGTCAGCGCTTGAGGTCAGCGTTTGAGGTCAGCGTTTGAGGCCGGCGGTCAGAGTTCGAGCGCCCGGCGCAGGAAGCGCTCGATCGTCTCCAGCGTGGGGCGGCCAGTGGCCGGGCCTGGGGTGACGGTCGCCGGCGGCTGCGCGGCCGACACGATGCCCTTGCTGTGGCCCACGCCGGGGGTCACGTACAGCGTCGCGGGGACGCCGGCCGCCGACAGCGCGGCGAACAGCAGCTCGCTCTGCTGGACCGGCACCAGCCGGTCCCGGTCGCCGTGGGCGATCAAAAACGGCGGTGCGGTGCTCGAGACGTACGCGATCGGATTTGCTCTTCGCACCTGGGCCGGACAGGTGGCGATGGGACAGCCGAGGAGCGCCGATTCCGGCGAACGCGGGTCGGCATGGCACGACGTGAGCCCGAAGGCCCGGTTGAACGACGCGCACGCGCCGGGGATCATGTGTGCGTCCATCTGCAGGAAGTCGATGGGAGCGTAGAGGTCGACCACCGCCTGGACGTCGCTGGGATATCCGGCGACGCCGACGCGGCCCTCCAGCGCGCGATCGTTTCCGGTCACGCCGGCCATGACGGCGGTCCAGCCACCGGACGAGTCGCCCATCACCGCGAGCCGGCGGCGGTCGATGCCGAACGCGCCGGCGTGGGCGCGCAGCCACCGGATCGCCGCCTTCAGGTCGTGGAGCTGAGCGGGGAAGCGGGCCTGGCGGCTCGAGCGCGTGGAGACCCCGGCGACCACGAAACCGGCGGCGGTGAAGAAGGGCGCCAGGTCTTTCGCGTACGCCTTGCCGTTGTCCCCGTACCAGCCGCTGCCGCCCATGACGATCAGCAGGGGACGCGCCGCACCGGGCGAGCGGTCGGGAACGTAGAGGTCCAGCAGATGACCTCGGGACGCGGCGGGCTGCGCGGACGCGTACGCGATGTCGGTGTAGGTCCGGAAACCGCCGCCGGATCGCGCGGGCGCGGGATCGGCGGCGGCGAGCAGGGCGAGGACGGCCACCAGGCCGAAACAAAGCTTGTAACGCGCCATGACGGGTCCCCCTTTGACCGATCATGACTGGCCGGCGCAACGGCGCGCCCGGCGGCGGGCGGCCGATCCCGTACGGCCGCCCGCGCTGGAAGGCGTCAGTTGCTCAGCGCGAAGGACGGGTGCGGGGGCTGGTTGTACGCGGTGTTCTGCCAGGCCACCGCCTCCCGGTACATCCGGTCCTGCATCAGCGACACGTGCGAGATGCTGGTCGCGTCGGTGGTGCTGTAGATGCGCAGCCTGGTGTTGTCGGTGGTGGGCCAGATGACCTCCTCGCGCCAGTCACCGAGAATGTCGGCCTGCAGCGACGGGGTGGACTTGGTGCCGTTGTTGGAGTGGACGCCGCTCGCGGTGAGCAGTCGGGTGTCCCCGCCGGTGCCGTACTTGTCGATGTGGGTGCCGTCCAGCAGCTCGCGCTGGGCGTCGCCGTCCCACCAGATGACGAAGTTGGCGCTGGACGGCTTGCGCCCGATGTTGCGGCCGGTGCTGCTGTAGAGGCCGGAGACCGCCGACGACCAGGACTCGGCGCCGGGGCTGCCGGCGTAGATGTCGTCGGAGACGCCGCGGCCGTTGTCGCAGCCGCAGGACGGGTTCGACCAGATGATGGCGCCGGTGCGGGCGTCGGCCATCCAGGCGGCGAGGCTGCCGGTGTTCTCGTCGACCTTGAACATCTCCAGGCCGGGGCGGGATGGGATCAGGTCGCCGACGTGCAGGGCGTCGCCGTGGCCCTGGCCGTTGACCCAGAGGCCGGCGCTGTTGTCGTCGATCGCCATCGCGCCGTAGATGATCTCGTCGCGGCCGTCGCCGTCGACGTCGGCGATCGACAGCTGGTGGTTGCCCTGGCCGGTCCACTTGGAGCCGTTGGTGGAGGAGTTGCTGTCGAAGGTCCACTTGCGGGTCAGCGTGCCGTTGCGGAAGTCCCAGGCACTGACGGTGCTGCGGGTGTAGTAGCCGCGGGCGGTGATGAGGCTGGGGTACGAGCCGTTGAGATACGCGGTGCCGGCCAGGAAACGGTCGACTCGGTTGCCGTACGAATCGCCCCACGCCGAGACGCTGCCGCGGGCCACGACGTAGTCGACCGTCGACATGGCCCGGCCGGTCTGGCCGTTGAAGACGGTGAGGAACTCGGGGCCGGACAGAACGTAGCCGGCGGAGTTCCGGTAGTCGGCGGACGAGCTGCCGATGACGGCCCCGGCGCCGTCCCTGGTGCCGTCGGCGGTCTTCATGGCGACCTCGGCCCGGCCGTCGCCGTCGTAGTCGAACACCTGGAACTGGGTGTAGTGCGCGCCGGCCCGGATGTTCCGGCCGAGGTCGATGCGCCAGAGCCGGGTGCCGTTGAGCTTGTACGCGTCGACGTACACGTTGCCCGTGTAGCCGGACTGCGAGTTGTCCTTGGCGTTGGACGGGTCCCACTTGAGGACGATCTCGTAGGCGCCGTCGCCGTCCAGGTCGCCGACGGAGGCGTCGTTCGCGGAGTACGTGTACGACACGCCGTCGGGGGTGGTGCCGCCGGGCGGGATCTGGATGGGGACGTCCATCGAGCTCGCGGCCAGTGTCGCGGTGGGCGGGGCGCTCGGGGCGGTGGCCGCCAGGGTGGCGGCGCCGGAGGGCACGACGCGGTAGGAGGCGGAGGCGGGCGCCCCGGTGTCGGTGAAGTTGGTTCGCGATGTCGTCGTCAGCTTGTGCGAACCGCGGTAGACATCGAACGTCAGGCCGGCCGGGTCGGACTTGAGCGACCGCCAGGACAGAAAGTTGCCGCCGGTGGTCCGCATGCTGATGAGGCCGCGGTCGAGGTTCTCGGTCGTCGACGTGGGGTCGACGGCCGCGCCGGCGGCTCTTGCGGCGGCGGCCTTTGCGGCGGCGGCTTTTGTGGCGGCGGCTTTTGCGGCTCGGGCCGAGCCCTTTGTGGTGGCGGAGCCGGTGGTGGTCGAGCCGGCCGCGGGGGAGGTCGAGGCGGCGACGACGGCGGTGGAGCCGGCCGTGGCGAGGACGGCCGCGGCGGCGAGGATGCTGACACGTTTCATCTTCTCGCGTTCCCCTGCTCGGTGGGTGATGGGCAAGCGCTTTCCCGGCAAGGTATCCCGTGCATCGAGAAATGTCTATGTCTGAAAGATCTGGTAGGCAGGAGGGGTGAAAGCTCTCGTGGTGCGCGGCGGATGGGAGGGGCATCGGCCGGTCGAGGCGACCGAGCTGTACGTGCCCTTCCTCAAGAACAACGGCTATGACGTACGGATCGAGGAATCCCCGGCGATCTACGCCGACCAAGCCGAGATGTCCGAAACCGATCTGATCGTGCAGTGCATGACCATGTCCACGATCGAGCGCGACCAGCTCGCCGGATTGCGGGAGGCGGTGCGGACGGGGACCGGATTCACCGGCTGGCACGGCGGCATAGCCGACTCCTACCGGGCGTCGGCCGACTATCTGCAGCTCGTCGGCGGCCAGTTCGCCACCCATCCGAGCAAGGAGCCGGCGCTGTGCGGCGGCACCGAGGACGACAACTTTCTGCCCTACACCGTCACGATGACCGAGCTGGGCCAGGGCCACCCGATCACCGCCGGCATCGGCGACTTCGAGCTGGAGACCGAGCAGTACTGGGTCCTGCACGACGACCTCATCGACGTGCTCGCCACCACCACCCACCCGGTCCGGCCGTGGCACCCGTGGCACCGCCCGATCACCTCGCCCGCGATCTGGACCCGCCGGTGGGGCGACGGCCGCATCGTGGTCACCACCCCCGGCCACAGCCTCGACGTCCTCGAGAACCCGAACGTCCGCACGATCATCGAGAGGGGCATCCTGTGGGCGACCCGCACCGCGTCGGGATCATAGGCGTCGGGTTCATCTCCCAGGCGTACGTGCGGACGCTGGCCCACCACCCTCGCGTGCGCATCACCGCGGTGGCCGATCTGGATCCCAGCCGGTCGGCGGCCCTGGCCGCCACCCTGCCCTCGGCGCGCGCCGTGCCGGTGGAAAAGTTTCTGGAAAGCGGCATCGAGACGGTGCTCAACCTGACCATTCCCGCCGCGCACGCGCCGGTGGCGCTGGATGCCATCGGTCACGGTTTGCACGTGTACGGCGAAAAGCCGCTCGCCATGTCGCCGGCCGACGCGTCCACCATCCTCGAGACGGCGACCGCCGCCGGGCTGACCGTCGGATGCGCCCCCGACACCGTCCTGGGCACCGGAATCCAGACCGCGCGGGCCTTCATCGACGGCGGCGGCATCGGGCGCCCGGTCGCCGCGTCGGCCGTCATGGTGACGCCCGGTCACGAGCGCTGGCACCCGCAACCCGACTTCTACTACCGGCCCGGCGGCGGCCCGCTGCTGGACATGGGCCCCTACTACCTCTCGGCCCTGGTCCACCTGCTGGGCCCGATCCGGTCGGTGACCGGCGCCGCGAGCCGGCCCCGCGACGCCCGCATCATCCAGACCGGCCCGCGGGCGGGCGAGCGCATCCCGGTCGAGGTGCCGACGCACGTCACCGGCGTGCTCGAACACGCCGGCGGCGCGCTCTCCACGGTCACCACCAGCTTCGAGGCGGTCCGCACCACCGCCGCGCCCATCGAGATCCACGGCGAGACCGGCACCCTCGCCGTCCCCGACCCCAACCGGTTCGACGGGGACGTTCGCGTGTTCCCGCTGGGCGCCTCGGCCTGGCAGCCGGTTCCGATCGCGGCCGGCTATGTCGGAGCGGCCCGGGGCATCGGCCTGATCGACCAGATCAGCTCGGGCGTGCCCCGGGCCTCGGGCGCCCTCGCCCTGCACGTGCTCGACGCGATGACCGCGCTGCTCCGCTCGGCCGAGGAGGGCCGCCGCATCGCGTTGACCACGACGGCCGAACGCCCGGAGCCGGTGCCGTTGCTGACCGCCGAAGATTGGTCAGCTGGTCAGGATCACTAGCCGCTGGGTGGCGCGCGTCATCGCGACGTACTGGTCGACCGCGCTCCACCGCTGCGGATCTACGAGAACGACGAGGTCGAACTCGAGCCCCTTGGCCAGCTCGGGCGTCAGCGACCGCACCCGATCGGTCCCCGGGAAAGTTTCGGCCCCGATGACGCAAGCGACGCCTTCGCCTTCGGCGTGCTCGGAAAGCCACGAATCCACGATTTTCTGCAAGGCAACGACACTTTCGCGTACGACCGGCAGGCCGCTCCGCCGGATCGACACCGGCACGTTGGCATCCGGCAGGACGGCCCGGATCACCGGCTCGGCCTCGGCCATGACCTCCTCGGGCGTCCGGTAGTTGATGGTCAGCGAGGCCAGGGTGACCCGGTCGAGACCGGCGCGCCCGAGGCGTTCCCGCCACGACTCGGCGAAGCCGTGCCGGGCCTGCGCGCGGTCCCCGACGATGGTGAAGCTGCGCGACGGGCAGCGCAGCAGCAGCATCTGCCACTCGGCATCGGTCAGCTCCTGCGCCTCGTCGACGACGATGTGCGCGAACGGGCCGGCCAGCCGGTCGGGCTCGGCGCGGGGAAGCACGGTGTCGTCATCGAGGGAGTTGCGCATGTCCTCGCCGCGCAGCATCGTCCAGAGGCCCTCGCCGTCGTCGTACGCGTTGGCCTCGAGCAGGTCGTCGATGACCCGGGCCATGCCCTCGCGGTGCTGCCGGGCCGCGGCGTCCTGCCGCTGCCGGCGGCGCGACGACTCCGGGTCGCCGAGGCGGTGCCGGGCCGCGTCGAGCAGGGGCAGATCCGAGACCGTCCAGGCGCGCGGGTCGGGGCGCTGGAGCGTACGGATCTCGTCGTTGCTCAGCCAGGGGGCGCACTTGCGCAGGTAAGCCGGCACCGACCACAGATCCGCGACGATGTCCTCGGGATCGAGCACCGGCCACGCCCGGTTGAAGGCGACGGCCAATTCCCGGTTTCGCGCGAGCTCAGCGCGTACGAAATCGGGGTTTTCCTCGCCCTCGTAGCGGTCGGTGAGGACGGCGAGCAACCCCTCCCAAACCTCGTCGCGGGCCTCGTTGTGGGGCGTTCCCGGGCCGGGGACGTCGAACGCCTCGGCCCAGTCGGCGGCGCTCAGGCGAAGATCGGCGTCGCCGGCCGTGACCGTCAGGGGCTTTGCCGGGGGCTCCTCGTAGAAGCGGACGGCGGCCTCGATCGCGCCGACCAGCCGGGCTTCGGACTTGAGCCGTTTCGCCGCGGGATCCGGCTCCTCGGTCGCTGTGGCGCCCTCGGGGACCAGATCGCGCAGCGTGCAGGTCTGGACGTCCTCCTCGCCGAGGCTGGGGAGGACATCGGACACGTAGGCCAGATAGGGCTGGTGGGGACCGACGAAGAGCAGGCCGCCGTGGCGCTCGCCGAGACGTGGGTCGGAGTAGAGGAGGTACGCGGTGCGGTGCAGGGCCACGACGGTCTTGCCGGTGCCCGGGCCGCCGTCGACGACCAGCGCGCCGCTCGAGCCGGCCCGGATGATCGCGTCCTGGTCGGCCTGAATGGTGCCGAGGACGTCGCGCATCCGGCCCGAGCGGTTGACGCCGAGGCTGGCGATGAAGGCGGACTGGTCGTCGAGGGCGGCGCTGGTGCGCAGGCCCTCGGCGGTGAAAACCTCGTCCCAGTAGTCGGTGATGCGGCCGCGGCTCCAGCGGTACCGGCGGCGGCCGGCCAGGCCCATCGGGTTGGCGTGGGTGGCGCCGAAGAACGGCTCGGCAGCCGGGGAGCGCCAGTCGACCAGCAGACGGCCGCCGTCGCTGTCGGTGAGGCCCAGGCGGCCGATGTAGATGGGGTCGCTGCCGTCCGCCGGGTCCATCCGGCCCAGGCAGAGATCGAGGCTGTAGCGACTCAGCGTGCGCAGGCGGGTGGCCAGGCGGCGGACCTCCTGGTCGCGGTCGAGGGCGCGCCGGCCGATGCCGCCGGGCGCCTTCCGCTCGGTGTCGAGGCGCTCGGTGAGATCGGCGATCGACCGCTCGAGGCTGGCGGCGATCGCCGCGAAGTGTTTCTCGTCCGCGGCGGTGAGTGCGGGGTCCGCCTTGGCGGCGAGGCGTGCGGGTAGATCGAAGACGCTGGTGGTCATTTGCGGTCGCACTACGCGAAGCCCCCATTTCCGCAGGTTTGCTGCTCAGGGGGACGAGTGTGCGCCCTGACCGGGGTCTTGCCGCAAGCCCCGGGTTGCGATATACGTTAGTAGTGGCGGGGAGCTGGGCTCCGCGCTTTTTTGTTGCCTAGGCCTTTGCCTAGCCTCCTAGGACGCCGCCGGAAGGCCATCGCCGCGACTATTGGGCGAGCACGTCTGGCACCGCTCCCGGCTGGGCGTGCCCGTCGACGTGACCTGATCGACGGGTGGGCCGTCTCCGAGCGCGTGATCGAGGAGGGCTGGTCGTCCACGGCCAGGATCCGACCGCGCCGGCCGAGTCTGGCGAACAGTATCCGCAGCCCGGTCTCGGTGTTCGACAGCGCCGGGTCGTGCAGCCGATTGCGTCGGTGGCATTGTGGCGTGCTGGTTCGGCTGGCCTGGTCAGGCGCTGTCTCGGCGGGCCTGGCGGCGGGCGTTGGTGGCGCGAGTCGAAGCTCGGCGCTTCTTGAGGTCGGGGGACTTCGGGCGCGTGGTCGAGCGCTGCGGGACGAGGCGGGGCGGCTGCGGGGGAGGCGGTGCCGCGAGGGCCTGCTCCTCGGCGACACGTTCGGCGTGCAGGGCGTCGGCGCTGGCTTGGGCCACCACCGCCAGCTGACGGCTGACGCCGGCGAGGACGTTCTCGAAGAGCTCGGCCTTCGCGCGGGCCCGGGCGTTGCGCGCATGCGCCTTGCCGCGGCCGCCGGCGTCCTTGATGCTCTTGGCAGCTTGGCGTCGGTACTGCTTGACGTACTTGTCGCGCTGGCGACGTGCCCGCGCGTGCAGGTCGATCAGCTCGTCCTCGTCCATGCTGGTCAGCCGGTCGGGGCGCAGCTCCCGGACCACCGCCAGCTCGTTCTCGGCCAGCGTCCCCAGCAGTGCGTCCATGCCGTCTCCCTCGCGGTAGATCCGGATTGGAACGCCCAGTCTTGTTCCGCCTCGCCGCGCCCACCTCCTTCGGAGCGGGTGAAACGCGGGCCGGCGGTGATAAGTGGGTCGGGCCTACGACCCGTAGCAGGGAGGGACCGGGCCGCGGGCGCGGAGAGTGGTTCCCGATCGGCTGCGGAACCGATCGCCGAGATCGCTCAACGGCGGGCGCAGACGTCGGGGCCGACGCTTGCGGGCCGAATGACCCGTGCGGTCGTCGCAGTGACTGGTGTTGGGGTTGGTTTATTGGCGTTGGTGGTAGAGGTTGCGGCGGGGTCGTTGCTGGGGGTCGAGGTGGGCCGGCGGAATGAACTCCGGTCGTTGGTCGGTGCCGAGGCGGATCTGCCAGCCGGTGTCGGGTTGGTGGAGGAGTCGGTGGTGGTGGCGGCAGAGCAGGACGAGGTTGTCGAGGTTGGTGGGTCCGCCGTGGGTCCAGGCGGTGATGTGGTGGGCGTCGGTCCAGTCAAGCGGTTCTTTTGTCACATTCATCTACTGCTGACGCCAGGCGGCCCCGGCTCGCCCTGTTGCTTGTCCGCTCGCTCGAGGCTCGAGGATCTCGCCGTTCAAAAAGTGGTATCTCCGTTTCTAAAATTTAGGTACCTCCCTTCCTCAGATTTTGGTAGTTTGCTTCCTCGGACCTGGTAGTTTCGGAGGAGCCTGTCAGGATGTCTGTGTAACCATCCTTTGTCCTCTTAGGTCAGTGTAGCCGCAATGCGGCCGGGAAATGCGATTTCGAACGCGCCGAGGGCGGATTTCCACCCGTGCGTGGTGGCGCCTTCGACCAGCCGGGGTTTGGCGGTCCGCTTGTTCGCCGGCTTGCCCTTGTCGGCTTCGCGGGCGCGGGCGCGTTTGTCCTCGATGTCGCAGATCGCGAGCCAGATCAGCTTGACCACGGCGTCGTCGGTCGGGAAGTGTCCACGATTCTTGATGATCTTGCGGATCTGGAAGTTCAACGACTCGATCGCGTTCGTGGTGTAGATGATCTTCCGGATCTCGGGCGGGAACTCCAGAAAGGGCGTGAACCGGTCCCAGGCGCGTTCCCAGACCGCGATCGCCGCCTTGTGCTTCTTACCGAGCTCGGTGTCGGCCAGCTCGAGCAAGGCGGTCTGCGCGGCGTCGGCGTTCGCGGCGGTGTAGACCGGTTTGAGCGCGGCGGACAGTTTCTTGCGGTCGGCGTAGGACACATACCGCATGCTCGCGCGGATCAGGTGCACGACGCAGGTTTGGACGATGGTGCGGGGCCAGACGGTCTCCACCGCGGCCGGTAGGCCTTCCAGGCCGTCGCAGCAGGCGATCAGCACGTCGCGCACGCCGCGGTTGCGCAGCTCGGTCAGCACGCTCAGCCAGAACTTGGCGCCCTCGCTGTTCTGCAGCCAGATCCCCAGCACGTGCTTGACGCCGTCGCAATCGACCCCGACGACCAGATGGG